>CBDFFW010000002.1:0-182699 GCA_965246945.1 Alphaproteobacteria bacterium | reverse complement strand
GTGCCATGGAAATCGCAAAGATACGTGGACAACGGGACATGCTGACACGGTATGGCGTCGGCTTGAACTGGACGTATTTCCATACCTGGGAAGCCGCCCTATCGCGGAAATATCAGCCAAAGAATTACTAGCCGTTTTAAGAAAAATCGAAAATAGAGGCGCAATTGATATTGCACACAGAGCTCATCAAGTATGTGGCCAAATTTTCAGATATGCGATTGCCACGGGCGTGGCTGAGCCGCATAATGATGCATCATATTTGACAGAAGTTTATTTTTAGGTTGTCCCCTGCGTTGTGGATTGTTGTCATTTTCTGGCCAGCAAAGTTCACCATCAATGCTCAATCTTGGAACTATAAATGATTTGTAAAGTTCATAAGGATCATATGGCCCATTGATTGCAAACCTGTTTTCAAAACCACCCTGCGCCGTCAACAGCGTGTATGGCATGGCGTTTTCGATAACTGTGGGAATTCCAACCTTGTTTTTACGCAGATGCCAAGTTTTTCCAGGATTAATGTACACATGACTCAGTGGGTAAGGTAGATCACCTGTTTTTTGCATGAGCTCTGAAAAACGGTTTTGAGCTACATCGAAAGTTCGTTCGTCTAATGCATTTTTTGCGCCGCTAGTCCAAGATAGTTTTATTCCAATATTGTTTGTGACTGTAAGGTGATAGATTGCTGCAACCTGCCTACGATAATAATCAACTGATCGAGTCTGCTCGCTTGTAATGTCAAATCCAATATCCTCCGGCTTAATCAAGCTGGAAGCCTTGGTGTAAACTAATTTGTATTTTGGATCATCCCGATAGTCAGCACCGCTAATAATTTGATGCGATACCCCCGTAATGCCTAGTTGCTGCACAAAGGTTTTAATAAATGATCGGTAATATAGGCAAGCAGCGTTCACAGCGCGTTGTCCACCATTATTATCGCGGAACAAGGGATTTCCTAAAGCTATATCATCCCCAATCAAACAAGTAACATTCCCAATTCCTAAATGGTCGGCAGTATATAATGCGCCAGCAATCATACTTAATATGTCGATTGGCAGACCAAGGCTAACTTGACCACCCCCATCCCCTTGATAACTACATATGCCTATTGCATAAAATAAGCCCTTGGTGGGATCGATTGATGACAAGATCGCGTTAACTTTGGCAGCAAGACCTTTTGAACCCATCGATTTAAAAATTCTATATAATTCGTAATCGTGGCTTATTGGGATGCTGATATTTGTGGCATTTGCGTTGAATATGCTTTCGGTCGGCGTATGGGTGGAAGGAAACTTGGCAACCCAGCTTCTATAGCGATCAATCTTTTTTTGATCGAACGCGTTTAATCCCAAGCCTTCAATCGCGGTTTGGACAATGCCTCGAACCGCTTCAATTTGGTAAACATGTGCACTCATCTTGATATTTCAAACAATATAGCCATTTTCCGCGATTTAAGGAAAATAGTTTCATCGCGGAAAACGACTATTTTTTTATTTTTATGAGTTTTATTCAAAAAAGGTTAAAAAGTCGTTCTTTTAGCGTTGCAAGTTAGCATTAAGTGTGAACACAGCTTATTTAGGATTGAATTATATGTTTGATATATTAAATAGGATTAATGTCATAATAAATAGAACTTTATAAATTATTTGAGATAGAGTTAGTATCGAGTTACACTTGCTTCGCCATTAAGTCAGTAAATTAGAGAACGGTGCGGTAATATTTTTCTTTTTCCCACGCGGTATGCGGCTAATAATATAATACGTTGTGCCCTTGTTGGCTTTACTATTACCTGTTTTAGAAGTATTTTGCAGGTTATTATGGTAAGTCGAAAAGTGATTATTCGCGTTAGGAAGAATAAATGGCCAATTTTCTAGTAATTGCCGCCAGCAGCGGCATTGGGCAAGCGGTTTGCACAGAATTACTGGCGGCAGGTCACCAGATATTTGCCACCAGCCGCAGTGAAAGCAAATTATCGGCTAATGTGGCGGGTGCTGTATTAGACGCGTCAGATTTTGCCGCCACGAATTTGATTTTTGAACAAGCCATCGAGAAACTTGGCGCGTTGGACGGCGTGGTAAATTGTGCCGGTTCCCTGCATCTAAAGCCGGCGCATGCTACCAATTATGAGCAATATCTGGCTACCATCCACGCCTCGCTCACTACCGCTTTCGCAACTGTACAGGCAGCAGGCAAAACCATGGCCAAAACGGGTGGCAGTGTGGTGCTGGTGTCATCGGCGGCAGCGCTCACCGGTTTTGCCAATCACGAAGCCATTGCCGCGGCCAAAGCAGGCGTCATTGGCCTAATGCGCGCGGCAGCGGCAACCTATGCCAGCAACAATTTGCGTTTTAATGCCGTAGCACCTGGTTTGACCGAAACACCCTTAACGCAGGCGTTAACGGGTAACAGTTTGTCCCGTCAGGTTTCAGAACAAATGCATCCTTTGGGCCGCCTGGGCCAGCCAGCAGATATTGCCAGGGCGATTGTGTTTTTACTTGATCCGGCCAATGCGTGGATTACCGGACAAGTATTGAATGTCGATGGCGGGCTTAGCCAAGTGCGGCCAAAAGCCAAAGCATAAACAGATAGTGCGATATTCACTTTGTGCAGCGATTTATAATGCTGCTTTCATAGCAGCGATCTGCCGTTGTTGTTCAGCCACAATACGGCGCAATTCAAATTGGGCCATTACCTGCCGTCCCAAAATCCGCAGCGCATTTTCCTGTAAGGGAGATAAGCGGCGCGGTTTGTAATCGAGGACACATAAGGTGCCCAGCGGGAAACCATCTGGCGTTTCCAAGGGCACGCCGGCATAAAAACGGACATTCGGATTGCCGGCAACTAATGGATTATTTTGAAAATCTTCATCGGCACTTAGATCTTCAACCGTAAATAAATTGGTTTGTCTGATGGCCTTGGTGCAAAAAGCCATATTCAGCGGCGTTTCCCGTAGCTCAGTACCCACCGCTGCTTTAAACCATTGCCGTTCGGCATCGACCAGGGTCACCAGCGAAACGGGTGTTTCACAAATTTGTGAGGCCAGTTGCACAATCTCATCGAAATTCTGTTCGAAAGCGGTATCTAAAATACCATATTGCTGCAAGGCGTTGAGCCGATCGGTTTCTTGCCAAGTAGGAGAAATGAAAATGGGATGCTCCCGTGTAAAAGTTAGCTATTGTCAGAACAATAATGCCTTTTAAAAATTTGAACAGTCTAACCAATCGAATAATTTGTAGTTGAACCAACGGATTAGCGGAATTTGCTTTGAGATAATATGTATAAAGCTCAACATCAAGTTAACATTTATATTGCCAATCTTAAAGCAGGCCTATTTTTTGCGCTTATGGTTCGCTAGCAATAATACAATTCCGATAATGATAACTATGGCACCATAATAAGCCCATTCAATCTGGCCGGTCATAAAACTGCCAGGCAGAATATTGATGCCTTGGAAAAACCAGATTGTGCCAATTAGCAGACAAAATGCGCTAACAATATTCAATGCAATTTTCATGTTTTTGGCATAGTCAATTTCATGGTTTAACACAAATAAACTTTAACTCATTCATTGCAAATGCGGCGATCCATATAGACAGTTAGGGCAGATAATTGTAATCACTGTTAATATCATGGTGCCGCAAATCTTTTAAAGAATGATCGCATGCGTATTTTGATTATTGAAGATGACCCCAAAATCCGGGCTTATATCCAAAAAGGCTTAAAAGAAGCGGGGCATGCTGTCGATACAGCGGCAGACGGCGAAATGGGTTTGCATCTGGCTACGCATGAAAAATACGATGTTTTAATCGTCGATCGCATGCTGCCGAAATTAGATGGCCTGGCGATTATTAAAGATCTGCGCGGCACCGGCAATTTAACGGGTGTATTAATTTTAAGTGCGCTCGGGGATGTGGATGACCGGGTTATGGGGTTGCGCGCTGGCGGGGATGATTATCTGGTTAAGCCATTTGCCTTTATAGAGTTTTTAGCCCGCGTGGAGGCCTTGGGCAAACGGGCTTCCCTAGGGTCTATGCAGGCAACGGTACTTAAGGTCGGCAACTTGGAAATGGATTTACTGGCGCGGCGCGTGAAAAAGGCTGGCCGCCCGATTGAATTGCAAACGCGGGAATTTCGTTTGCTAGAATATCTGCTAAAATTTAAAGGCCAACTGGTTACCCGGACCATGTTGTTGGAAGCCGTGTGGGATTATCATTTCGACCCGCAAACCAGCGTGATTGATGTCCATATCAGTCGGTTGCGAAAAAAATTAGGCGATACAAGCAATACGATTATCAAGACGGTGCGCGGTGCAGGATATATTATCGAAGACAGCCATTAAGCGCTATACCAACAGCTCCAGCTTTAAAATGGCGCTGTTATTCACCGTGCTGCTTGGCATATCAGCGGCTATTCTTGGCTATTTTTTATACGATTTTGGCCGCCAAGATTTTATTCGGGAAACGGAAGCGGCCATTGATGCAGAAATTAGTATGCTGACTACCATCAATCCGGGCCAGCCGGCAGCTGTTATAACTTATATCAACCAACGCACTAAAAACGATAAGGCGGTTTATTTTCGCTATGAAAATGAAACTGGTAAAAAACTGGCCGGTACAATTGATGTGCTGCCACCCGATATCAAACCGCTGAAAGAGGGAATACTGAAATTTTCGCTGGCGGTAAGAGGCGGGCAGCAGATTTTAGCTGCCAAAATTCATACCTTTGCCGATGGCTCGCGCATCATTATTGCGCGGGATATCCATGATTTAATCGCCAGCTATCTGCGTTTGAAACATTTAAGTTTGCTGGTCATGGCCTTGCTGCTGGCCGTGGTGCTGGTCAGTTTTGGCGTTAGCCATTTTGTGGTTAGCCGCATTAACCGGATTGCCAATATTGCCAGCATGATGATGGCAACCGGCGATTTGTCACAACGGATTGCTATTGATAGCAAATGGGATGATCTGAGTAATCTGGGACAGGTGCTCAATCAATTTCTTGCCCAAATCGAAATGTTGATGACGGGTATTCGGCAGGTCAGCAACAATATTGCGCATGATTTGCGCACGCCGCTAGCTGGGTTAAGAAGCGATATTGAAGCTTTAAAAGGGAAACCGGTTAATGATCAGCATTTAGAAATATTACTTGCGGAAGCAGACCGGATTTTAGCCGTTTTTCAAGCGCTTTTACGGATTACGAATATCGAGCAAGGCAAGCGACATCAATCATTTACACTGGTGAATTTATCTACTGTTCTGGCCGATGTAATGGAACTGTATGAACCCGTGGCAGAAGAAAAACAAATTGTGTTGCAAGCAATGATTGCAAACAATATTGCAGTCAAAGGAGATGCGGATTTGTTATTTCAACTTTTTGCCAATCTGCTTGATAACGCGATTAAATTTTCACTGCCGGATGCAAAGGTTTTACTCAAAGCCGAATTGGTTGCTGATGTGGTGAAAGTAACCATTGCGGATAGTGGTCCGGGTATACCGGCTTCAGAAAAAGAATTGGTGTTCAGGCACTTTTATCGTGTTGACACCAGCCGGACGACAGCTGGCAATGGACTGGGTTTAAGTTTGGTCAAGGCGATCATTGAACAGCACCGCGGAAAAATTTTGTTGATAAATATGTATCCTGGGTTGAATGTACAGATCGAATTGCAACCTTACCAATCGTTTATAATTGGTTAAGGCTCCAGCAAAATAAATTGAATGAAGGTGCAAACTGGTATGGTAACTTCCACCCGAAAAAAAATCGCGATTATTGGCAGTGGTATCTCCGGCCTGGGCGCGGCCAGCTTACTACACCCACACCATGATATCGTGGTTTACGAGAAAAACGATTATCTGGGCGGGCATAGCCGTACCGTATCTATACCAACCAAAGATGGTTTGGTGCCGGTCGATACCGGCTTTATTGTGTTTAATTACCGCAATTATCCACTATTAACCAAACTATTCACCCATCTAAATGTGCCAATTGCCAAAAGTGATATGTCTTTTGCAGCTAGTATTCAAAATGGCTGGCTGGAATATGGTACGCAATCCCTGCGCAATATTTTTGCCCAAAAACGCAATTTATTGCTTCCGGCATTTTGGCGGATGATTGCCGATATTCTTAAATTTAATGCAGCTGCGAAAGATTATTTGGACAGCCCGCCAACGCTGACGACAGGTGAATGTTTGGCGCAGCTTAAAATGGGGGAATGGTTTAAAAATTATTTTTTACTGGCCATGGGCGGGGCGATTTGGAGTACGCCGCTGGCACAAATGCTGAAATTTCCGGCCTGTACGCTGATCCGCTTTTTCGATAATCACGGTTTGCTGACTGTTAATGATCAGCCGCAATGGTATACCGTGGCTGGCGGTAGTAAAGAATATGTTTGGCGGATAACTGAACCGTTTAAGCATGCCATTCGTTTAGGTACAGCAGTACAAAAAGTGGTGCGCGGGTTGGATTCCGTAACCATTATCAATGCCCAAGGCGGCCAGGAAAATTTTGATGCGGTGGTTTTCGCCTGCCATGCCGATCAAGCCTTGGCCTTGATTGACCAACCCAATGAAACTGAACAACTGATCTTGGGCGGTTTTCAGTATCAACCCAACCGTGCCGTGCTGCATAGCGATATCAGTTTTATGCCACAGCGAAAAGCAGCCTGGGCCAGCTGGGTTTATTTATCCGAAACCAAAGAAGATCAGAAAGCTCAAGTTTGCCTAAGTTACTGGATGAATAATTTACAGCCGCTGCCCACCAAGCAGCCATTGATTGTGACCCTGAACCCCAATAGGGAGCCGGATCCGAGTTTAGTGCATGACGATTATTGGTTTGAACACCCTGTTTTCGATGAATGCGCTATCCATAATCAAGGCGAAATAAACCAAATTCAAGGCAAAGACCGGTTTTGGTTTTGCGGTGCTTACCAGCGTTATGGCTTTCACGAAGATGGTTTGAATAGCGCCGTAAACATGTGTGAGCAAATGGGCATTAACCCGCCATGGAACTAACGCCGCAAATTTACAGCGCCAAGGTTATGCATAAACGGCTTTTCCCAAAAGAAAATGCGTTTAGTTACGCGGTTTACTATCTAGCGCTGCCTTTGCCCGCCGTAAAATTGCCAGGCAAACTGCTCAGTTTTCATCATAAGGATATTGGCAAGCGGGATGGCAGTGATCCCACCGTGTGGGCCAAGCAAATACTCGCAGATTATCGTTTTACACCACTGATCAAAGACATAATGCTGATCACCATGCCACGCGTATTGGGTTATATTTTCAATCCGGTTAGCTTTTATTTGTGCCTGGATGCAGACAGCCAACTGAGAGCAGTCATCTGCGAAGTGCATAACACGTTCGGCGAACAGCATATTTATTTTTGTGCCAATAGCGATCAGACCGTTTTATCAGCCGATACTTGGCTGGCAGCGGAAAAAGTTTTTCATGTCTCCCCTTTTTTGCCCCGTGATGGCCATTACCGTTTTCGCTTTGATTTACAGGCGAAAACGCTTGGTATCTGGATTGATTATTATGATGCACAGGGCAATAAACAATTAATCACTTCATTGCTGGGGAAATTTACGCCGCTAAATGCGGCTTCGTTACGGCGTGCGTTTTGGTCGCATCCATTGGTTACGTTAAAAACCATTACCCTAATCCATTGGCAGGCCTTTAAATTAATTCGCAAACGCATTTTATATTTTAATAAACCAACCCAAAATGATCAGAAAATAACGGCAACCAGCAACCTTACCAAAATGTAAATATTTGGTAAGCCAATGGTTGTTCACTATCAGTAATAAACAAGCAGAGAAAATCTATGTATAACCAACAGGTCACCAAACAGTTTTTACGTGCGCTTAGCCATCTCGAATATGGTGCCATGAATGTCACAACGCCCGATGGCAAAATTCACAATTTCTATGGTGATAATGCCGGTGCCAGTGCCAATTTAATTTTGCATGATTGGCGCGTTATTGGCAGTTTTGTGCAAAAAGGCGATATTGGGTTGGCCGAAGCTTATCGCGATGGCTGGTGGGATAGCGATAATCTGGCCGATTTATTTTTGGTCGGTTTGCAAAATGAGGTAATATTAGACCAATATGTTTATGGTAGCATATTTGGTCGGCTGGCGCAGCGCATGGCTTATTGGTTTACGCGCAACACGATTAAAGGCAGCCAGAAAAATATTCATGCCCATTACGATTTAGGCAATGATTTTTACAAATTATGGCTGGACCCCACCATGACTTATTCCGCCGCTATATTTAAAGATAGAAATGAAGATTTATTGGCGGCACAACACAATAAATATGACCGCATTCTTGAACGGTTGAGCGATACCGGCAATGTGCTGGAAATCGGTTGCGGCTGGGGTGGTTTTATGCAGCGGGCCTTGGAGCAGAAAGATTATGATATTAAAGGTTTAACAATTTCAGAAGCGCAGCATGCATATGCTGCCAAGCGTTTACAGAACAAAGCCACGGTCGCTTTGGAAGATTACCGCACACAAAACGGTAAATACGATCATATCGTTTCGATTGAAATGTTTGAAGCGGTTGGCGAAAAATTCTGGCCGGTATATTTTTCTAAAATCAAGGCATTGCTGGCGGATAAAGGCAAAGCGGTTATTCAAACCATTACGATTAAAGATGAATACTTCAAGCGTTATCAGGCAGGCGGGGATGCCATTCGCACGTTTATTTTTCCAGGCGGTATGCTGCCATCGGCGGAGCGCTTTGCCGTTGAAAGCATCAAAGCCGGTTTGCGAATGACCGACCGGTTTGCTTTCGGCCAGGATTATGCCACCACGCTTGAACATTGGCTGGCACAATTTGAGGCACGGTTAAGCCAGGTTAAAGCGCTGAACTTTGATGAAAAATTTATTCGCATGTGGCGGTTTTATCTGACCAGTTGCATCGCCAGTTTTAAAAACGGCCGCACCAGTGTGATGCAGGTGGAGTTACAGCATGCCGCGTAAATTATTGTTGTGCATGTTGCTGTTCTTGCTGGGCAGCAACGCTGCCAGTGCCAGTAATATTGCGCTGGAGAAAGTTGCCAATGCCGCCGTGGTCGGCCAAGGGCGACTTTCAATGGCTTTTTGGGATGTTTATGATGCCACGCTTTATGCGCCTAATGGCCGGTGGCAGCCGGAACAACCATTTGCGCTATCTATCCATTATTTTCGGGAAATTGATGGTGATGATGTGGCGGATCGCTGCGCCCAGGAAATGCGCAAACAGGGTTTTAAAGATGAAATAAAATTGGCGGCGTGGCATACGCAAATGCAGAATATTTTTCCGGATGTTAAAAATGGCGATATTTTAACCGCGGTGTTCAATGCCAAACAGGAAACCAAATTTTACGCTGGCAGTCAGCTGCTTGGCACCATTAAAGGCCAGGAATTTGCCAAATGGTTCTCCGGTATCTGGCTGAGCGAACGAACGTCTGAACCCGAATTGCGCCGGCAGTTATTAGGGTTGCCATGAAGATAGCTGTCATCACTAAAACCCAGCTGCTACAATATGGTGCGCTTGCCATGCCAGTGGCCTTTGCGGGATTTCCGCTTTATGTGCTGGCACCGGATTATTATGCCACACATTATGGCCTAACCCTCTCACTGCTTGGTTTTATTCTGTTGGCCTTGCGTATATTTGATGCCGTGCAGGACCCGCTGATCGGATTTTTAAGTGATCGTTTTTACCGACTCTCCAACTGGTTTATGCCGCTTGCGGCGATCATTTTATGCGCGGCGATTTACGGTCTGTTTAATCACGTGTTCAGCTCCCCAGCTGTTTGGTTTGCGCTTTGTATGGCCTTGGCAGTTGGCGCGTATAGCGTGTTAAGTATTAACTTAAACGCACTGGGTGCAGTGTGGACGACGGACGCAGATAGCCAGACCCGTATCGCGGCCTGGCGGGAAGCGTTTGGCCTGCTCGGACTTTTGATTGCTGTCTCGGCCCCTGCCTTATTGGCGCGCTTGATAAGCAAGGATCAGGCGTTTTTCTGGTTCAGTATTTTGCTGGTGTTATTGATGGTTCCAGCACTGTTGGCCTTCAATTTATGGTTTACCAAACACAAACGGCAGGCGGTACGCCCTGGCGCAACGAAATTTTCGCTACGCCAAATATTACGAGACATTGCACCGGTAACTAAAAAACTGTTCGGCATTTATTTCATCAGCATGTTGGCAGCAAGCATGCCCGCGGTGCTGGTGTTGTTTTTCATTCGTGATCTTTTGGGTGCTGAAGAATATACGGGATTATTTCTGCTCCTCTATTTTCTATCCGGCGCCATCGGTATGCCGGTTTGGCAGCGGCTGAGTAACGTTTATGGCAAGCATCAGGCCTGGCTGATTTCCATGCTGCTGGCCATTGCCAGTTTTATCTTGGCGTTTTTTCTGAACGCCGGCGATGGGTGGCAGTACGGTATTATTTGTATATTATCTGGCCTCGCATTGGGTGCGGACCTCACCCTGCCAGCCGCTATTTTGGCTGACCAATTGCACAAACAAGGACAGCAACAAAATGCCGCCACTTATTATTCATTGCTGGCATTATTGGCCAAAGCCGGTTTGGCGATTGCTTCGGTTAGCATGTTAACCCTTTTGGATTATGCGGGTTTTATCCCGGCGCAAGCCAATACCCCCTTTGCGCTACTGGCGCTCAGTCTGGCTTATGCCGTGCTGCCCTGTTTGCTTAAACTGATCGCCGGCCTATTTCTTTACCAAAACTTCACCCATCCCCGGAGTATAACATGAAAATGATCAAACTCACCGCAATTTTAGGAGCCTTTATAATGTTTAGCAGCTGCAGCAATTCACTTGAAGAATACCAGGGCACCACCCCGAAAGCTGATATCAAGGAATACTTCAATGGGCCAATTAAAGCCTGGGGTCTCGTGCAGGATTGGCAGGGCAAAGTGACGCGGCGTTTTGATATCGCTATGGTTGGCAAATGGGACGGCGATACCGGCACGTTGACCGAGCATTTCAATTATTATGACGGCAAAACGCAGGAACGGGTTTGGACCATCAAAAAACTGGCCGATGGCAGTTATGAAGGCACCGCCGCCGACATTGTGGATAAGGCAACAGGCAATACAGCAGGCAGCGCTGTGCGCTGGAATTATGTGATGGATGTACCGGTTGATGATACCACTTACCGTCTGCGTTTTGATGACTGGATGTGGGTGATGAATGATGGTGTGCTGATCAACCGTTCTTACCTGAAAAAGTTCGGGCTGACCGTTTCCGAACTGACCATCTTTATGCAAAAGCAGCAGCCATGAAATTGAATGCGTATCAAGCGGAGGTTATCTGGCTTATCGGCGCCAGCAGCGGCATTGGTCTGGCGCTGGCGCAGGAATTGGCTAGCCGCGGCGCAACATTGGCATTATCTGCCCGCAATGACGACGCGCTAGCACGCCTAAAAAGCACACTTGGAGAACAGCATCAAATCTTTGTCTTGGATGTGACCGATGAACAGCGGGTTCAGCAAACCGCCCAGGCCATTCACGCTGCTTTTGGCCGGATTGACCGGGTCATTTTTCTGGCCGCTGCCTATACACCCATGAAACTCGCGCAATTGGATTTGGCGGTTACCAAACAAATGATTGAGGTGAATTTGCTTGGCGCTTTTCATATGGTGCAGGCGGTCTTACCGCTGCTTACTGCTCAGCCAACATTAGGGCAAATTGCGCTCTGCGGCAGTGTGGCGGGTTATAATGGTTTGCCCGGTGGGCAGCCCTATAGCGCTACCAAGGCAGGAATTATGAACTTGGCCGAAAGCCTTTATAGTGAAGCGCCGCAGCATATCGATATCAAATTGATCAGCCCGGGCTTCGTGCGCACCGCACTGACAGCAAAGAATGATTTTGCGATGCCGATGATCATCAGTCCAGCAACAGCTGCCACAGCCATTGCCAATGGCCTGCTATCCACCCGGTTCGAAATTCATTTTCCCAAGCGGTTTACACTGTTTCTGAAATTACTGCGCATTTTGCCTTACCGTTTATATTTTTGGCTGGCTGGCCGTTTAAAATGAAACGCTTAGCCCGCCCTATCGCTTTATTAACGTTAATGATAATGAGCACAGTGCTGCTGACAGCATGTTCCGGCACCACCTTGTTAAATGCATTAGTTCCGCATTCAGGCTATGCGATCAAACGTGATATTGCTTATGGCGACCAGCCACGGCAGCAGCTGGATATTTATATACCGGATGGCTTACCAGCCAAAGCGCCGGTCATTGTCTTTTTTTATGGCGGCAGCTGGCAAAAAGGCAGCAAAGATGATTATCGTTTCGTTGGTCAGGCTTTTGCGGCCAAAGGTTACATTACAGTGATTGCCGATTACCGCTTGTATCCGGCAGTTCGCTTTCCCGTTTTTGTGCAGGATGGCGCGCAAGCGCTGGGCTGGGTGCAGCGGCATATCACTGAATATGGCGGCAATGCCCAGCAGATTTTTGTAGGCGGACATTCGGCCGGCGCTTACATCGCCGTGTTATTGGGAACCGGCAGCGCCTATACACCACCGCTGGATTGGGTTAAAGGCATCATCGGGATCGCGGGCCCTTATGATTTTCTGCCATTTACCGATCCGGCGATCAAAGATATTTTTAGCCAAGAGGCAGCTGAAAAAACGCAGCCGATTTATTGGGTTAAACCAGGCCTGCCGCCCATGCTGTTAGTAACCGGTAATCAAGATACCGATGTTTTCCCGAAAAACACATTCAACATGACCAAGCAACTGCGGCAAGCCGGCAATATGGTTACAGAAAAAATTTACCCCGACATTGCCCATATCGGTATTATTCTGTCATTGGCCGATGGTTTCCGCGTCATAGCACCGCTGCTGGCAGATATCGATACATTTATCAAAACAAGTTTGCAAACCAAGGAATAACCATGGTTAAGGCATTGATGCCAATGTTATTATTTACTGCAAAAGCATATGGAAATACGGTTTAAATTTTTAATCGATACCCAATGCCGGCTTCGGTTATAATGAAAGTTGGATTAAGTGGGTCATCTTGTAATTTGTTGCGGAGATGCTGAATATAAATACGTAAATAGTGATTATTGCCCTGGCTGTTTTGTCCCCAGACCGCCCGAATAAGCTGGGATTGGGTAACCACCCTGCCCGCTTGACCAATCAGCGCCGCCAATAATTTATATTCCGTTGGCGTAAGATGCAGATCACTTCCATTAAGCCAAACACGCCTTAATGGTAAATTGACCTTTAAATTGCCATATTCATAAATATCAATAGTGCTCTGTTGAGCGGTGCGGCGCAAAGCAACTTTAATACGGGCTAATAATTCGCCATTGCTAAATGGTTTGGTTAAATAGTCATCGGCGCCAGCTTCTAAGGCAGTAACTTTCTCAGCTTCTTGATCACGCGCCGATAACACAATGATTGGCAATTGCGACCAACTGCGAATAGTGGTGATAACTATTTGCCCATCGTGATCCGGCAATCCCAAATCCAGTAATAACAAATCGGGTGGATTATTTTGCATGGCAACCATTGCAGGCATGGCAGCGGCAAATAATTCAACTGTATAACCATGGCTGGCAAGGGTTGCCGAAAGCATTTGCCGGATGGCAGTTTCATCATCCAACACAGCAATATTAAACGGATTCATGGCCATTTTCTAATGGATCATATGCTGCAATACGCGCAGCAGGAATAATAAAATGGACTGATGTACCGCCGCCGATATTATTTTCTGCCCAGATATAGCCACCATGCGCCTGCATAATTGCCTGGCAAATAGCTAAACCTAAGCCACTGCCTTTCGAGTGATCGCGCTGCGACATTGTAAAAAATTTATCGAAAATTTGCTTTTCTTTGCCCAATGGCAAACCGCTGCCTTGATCAATCACACTGATTTGTGAACCATCTATATGGCGTGCCGCTGTGATACGAATGGGCTGCTGAACTGCTGAAAAATTTACTGCATTTTCCAGTAGATTTTGTAGCACTTGTTCAATAAGCAAGCCATCCACAATTACCAAGGGTAGTTGGGTGGGAATTTCCAGAATAACTGGATAATTTGCTAGTTTGGTTTGTAACTGTCCTACAGTTGCACCGATTAATTCCTGAATGTAATATGGCTGTTCATTTAACTGGGGTTCACCACCTTCCAGCCGTGAGAGATCAAGCAAGTTATTCACCACCCGCGATAGGCGATTGGCTTCACGCTGAATAGCATCTAACAAATCGGTGCGGATTTTAACCGCTAATTCCTGCCAACTTTGCCGTAGCGTATCGGCGGCACTTTTAATCGTGGTGAGCGGTGTCCGCAAATCATGCGACATTGAACTTAAAAAAGTATTGCGAAGTTTTTCTGTTTCAATTTGTAGACGCGCATGTTCAGCTTCACGTCCCGCAAAAACTCGCTCTAATGCTGTGGTCAATAAATGCGCAAAAGTTTCAATTGTTACTTTATCATTGATCGAAAAATTTTCTTCTGTTGTCGGTGCGATTGCTACTACACCAAATATTTGCTGTTCCCCTTGTAATGGATAATAAAATGCACTGGCGCTTGGCATGGTATTGGTACCCAAACCGGCAGCTTGGGCATGATCGCACGCCCAATGCGCAACCATTTCTTCTTTGATGGGATCACCAATTATTTCACCGCCATTTAATAGTAAACTACCATTGCTGTGCCGTAACCAAATTGTCGGTTTACCTGGCAGCGCCTCGGCAATATGTTTAATGGCAACTTTGATAATCGCTTCAACACCACGTGTGGCTGCTAGTTCACGCGTTAGTGCATACAACGTTTGCGTTTCCCGTTCGCGCCTTCTTGCATGCAAGCTTTGCTGTTGCAACCTGTTTGCCTGCGTGGAAATCAGCAGCGAGGTAAGCAGCATTACAATAAACGTGATCCAATAAGATGGATTGGCGACATCGAAACTGTAAATAGGCTCAACGAAAAAGAAGTTAAAAGCGGCCACACTTAACATTGCAAAAATCAGCGATGGTATGCGGCCCAGCCGCGCTGCGACTGTTACCACACCCATCAAATACAGCATTAAAATATCCATTTGCTGTAATAATGGTCTTGTGAATAAGCCAATGGCTGTGCAAACGGCAAACATTAACAGTGCCCAGGCATAATTGCTGGGCTTGCTCGGTTCTAACCAGTGCGCTAAACGACGCTGTTTTTCGCTTTTGCCGGTAATGATATAAATATCCATTTCGCCGCTATGGCGAATAATGTATTCAACTAAAAAACCACGCAACCAATCGACCCAAACAGGCCGGATGGTGCGCCCGATGATTAGTTTGGTAATGCCTTTTTGTTGGGCAAATTCTAAAATCGCATCACCTGGCCGTTCGCTTTGCAGAATAGTCACGCGTGCGCCATTTTGTTCGGCTATCCGCAGAGCACGCTGGCGCTGCTGGTAGCCTTGGCGCGCTTTATCAATTTTTCCCGTATCAACCGCCAAGACATACCATGGTGCTTTTAAGCTGGCAGCCATGCGGCGGCCTGTCCGTACCATTTTGACGGCCAAGGCATCGGCACCTAAACAAACCAATACACGGTCACCGGCAATATTTGGTGTAAATAATCCAGCCTGCATGCGTTCCTGATCGGTGTCGGCATCGACATGCTCGGCCGTGCGGCGTAATGCTAACTCACGCAACGACATTAAATTGGTTTTGTTAAAAAAGTTTTGCGCCGCGCGGGTAGCTGCGCCTTCCGCTAGATAGATTTTGCCTTGTTCTAGGCGCATTAATAAAGCTTCGGTCGGCACATCGACCAATTGCACATCATGGGCTTCATCAAATAGTGCATCTGGCACCGTTTCCTGCACGGTAATGCCAGTAATACTGGCAACCACATCATTCAGGCTTTCCAAATGCTGCACATTGAGCGCAGTGTAAACATTAATTCCGGCATCCAATAATTCTTCAACATCCTGCCAGCGCTTGGGATGGCGCATGCCAGGCGCGTTGTTATGTGCTAGTTCATCAACAATTAGCAAAGCAGGTTTGCGCGCCAAAGCAGCATCGAGATCAAATTCTTTAAGTTGCACTCCTTTATGCTCAATTATACGTGATGGCAGAATTTCTAAACCGGTTAATAGTTTTTCAGTTTCGACACGGCCATGCGTTTCTGCCACACCAATTACGACATCTAACCCTTCAAACTTATGCACCTGCGCGGCTTGCAGCATCGCATAGGTTTTACCAACACCCGCGGAGCTACCAAAAAAGATTTTTAACTGCCCGCGCCGCGCTTCCTTGGCAGCAGCTTCCACTGATTTTAGTAGCGCATCAGGGTTAGGCCGAAAAAATTCAGACATTGCAAAACTCTAACCTTCTTTTTATCGAGAGAGGATAGTTATTCTTAGGAAGCATAGCGAATTTAGAACAATTTCCAGAGGGATAAAGACGCACGAATTAACGCCACACAGCAACTCACTGCATGTGTTGTATTTCGCTATCCGCCGGGGCAGGATGAGAAGTTGTACCCGCATCGAGAGCTAGATTTAGTTGCAGTACGTTTACACGGGGTTCGCCCAACACACCTAACTGCCGCCCTGCGGTATGTTGTGCCACTAAATCTTCTAATGCATCTACAGCTAAACCGCGTGCTCGCGCAACGCGTGCTAGTTGATATGCAGCGGCGGCTGGGGAGATATGCGGATCAAGTCCACTGCCAGAAGCGGTAACAAGATCAACTGGAATAGGTGCAGCATTATTAGGATCGGCGACTTTCAATGCATCAATGCGGGCCTGTACCGCTTTAATTAAATCAGGATTGGCGGCGCCCAAATTACTGCCACTGGAATTGGCGGCATTATAAGCTGGCGTGGTGGCCGATAAGCGCCCCCAGAAGTATTTGGGATCGGTAAAGTTTTGGCCGATAAGGGCTGAACCTTGTATTTTGCCATCTGGTGCCGTAATTAAACTGCCGCTGGTTTGATGGGCAAATAGCGTTTGGGTAACCGCTGTCACGGCACCTGGATAAATAATGCCTAGCAAAACGCTGAACAATAAAAACAACACGCAGCTAATGCGGAGCGAAGCAAGCATTTAAACAGCTCCTATAATGGTTAAAAAGATATCAACAGCTTTAATGCCAATGAATGGCGCAATGATCCCGCCGACGCCGTAAACCAGTGCATTGTGACTTAACAATTTGCTGGCACCAATTGGGCGGTATTTCACGCCTTTAAGTGCGAGCGGCACGAGCGCGATAATAATCAACGCATTGAAAATAACAGCAGATAAAATAGCGCTTTGCGGCGTGGTCAGCCCCATAATATTCAGGCGCATTAGTGCCGGATAAGTGCTGGCAAACGCCGCTGGGATAATCGCGAAATATTTAGCCAGATCGTTCGCAATAGAAAAGGTAGTTAATGCACCACGCGTCATCAGCATTTGTTTGCCAATTTCTACCACCTCAATCAGCTTGGTGGGATCGCTATCCAAATCCACCATATTGCCGGCTTCTTTGGCAGCTTGTGTGCCGCTATTCATGACCACTGCCACATCGGCTTGCGCCAGTGCGGGCGCATCATTGGTGCCATCGCCAACCATCGCAACCAGTTCGCCGCCGGTTTGCATTTTGCGGATATAGGCCAGCTTGGCTTGTGGCGTGGCTTCGGCCAGGTAGTCATCTACACCCGCTTCGGCGGCAATGGCGGCGGCGGTTAATGGATTATCCCCCGTAATCATTACGCTTTTAATGCCCATTTTGCGCAAATCCGCGAGGCGCGCTTTGATGCCATGTTTCACCACGTCTTTCAGATGAATAACACCCAATACTTCTTGGCCATCGACCACCAATAAAGGCGTACCACCGCTGCGGGCAATCCGGTCTGCTTCCAAACGTGCGGCTTCAATTAATTTTCCGTTTAAATGTTTGGCAATGGCATCGCTGGCACCTTTGAGAATTTGCCGGTTTGGCAGCATGACACCGGATAAGCGCGTTTCGGCGCTAAATGGAATAAATTGCGCTTCCGGCGCGTTGTTGGCCATAAAATCATATTGGTTTTTGGCGAGACTTACGATGCTTTTCCCTTCCGGCGTTTCGTCAGCCAGAGATGAAAGCCAAGCGGCTTCGGCCAAATGTTTTGGTGCAACACCTGGCAGTGGAAAGAAGTTTACCGCTTGCCGGTTGCCGTAAGTAATCGTGCCGGTTTTATCGAGCAATAAAATATTTACATCGCCCGCTGCTTCAACTGCACGCCCCGATTTGGCAATAACATTGGCGCGCACTAGCCGATCCATTCCGGCAATACCGATGGCGGATAATAAACCGCCAATGGTGGTTGGAATTAAACACACCAGCAATGAAATTAATACTGTAATACTAACAGCGGAGCCTTGTGCAGCGCGCTGTACGCTAAATAGTGAATAAGGCAAAAGTGTAACAGTGGCCATTAAGAAAATTAGGGTCATCGCGGCCAGTAAAATTGATAAGGCAATTTCATTGGGCGTTTTTTGCCGTTTAGCGCCTTCGACCAGTGCAATCATTTTATCAAGAAAGGTTTCGCCTTGCCCAGCCGTAATTTTAATTACCAGCCAATCAGAAAGTAAGCGCGTGCCGCCTGTCACGCCATCACGGTCACCGCCGCCTTCACGGATAACTGGCGCACTTTCACCAGTTATTGCGCTTTCGTCAACCGAAGCCACACCGTCGACCACCTGCCCATCGCTGGGCACAAAATCATAGGCTTCGACCAACACATAATCACCGACGCGCAATAATGTTGATGCGGTTTGCTCGAATTTATCCCGCTGTTTAGGATCGGCCAGACGTTTAGCCAGCGTATCCCGCCGCGCTGCTTTAAGGGTCGCTGCTTGTGCTTTACCGCGCCCTTCAGCAATACTTTCGGCAAAATTGGCAAATAGCACAGTAAACCATAACCAGGCAGCAATGGCGGCAATGAACCAATGCGCTTCGCCGGCCGCAGTTGGTAAAAACACTATTACAGTTGTAATAATCGCACCGACATAAACAATGAACATTACCGGATTACGCAATTGCGTTTTCACTGATAGCCGTTTGATTGCCGTAATAATGGCCTCAAAAATCATGGGGCCAGACATCAGGCGTATAGAGGCTGTTTGGGACATCTTATTTCACCGCAATCAAATTAAAATGTTCGGCAATGGGCCCAAGCGCCAGCGCTGGCACATAGGTCAGCACCCCAACCATGACAACAACGCCAACCAGAAAGCCAATAAAAAGCGGCGTATGCGTTGGCAATGTGCCGTTCGAAGGTGGTACGGCATTTTTAGCCGCGAGCGAGCCCGCAATGGCCAGTGTGGGCAACAATACCCAATAACGGCCAAACAACATCGCAATGCCCAGCAGCGAGTTATAAAATGGCGTGTTGGCTGTTAAACCCGCAAAGGCGCTGCCATTGTTGTTGGCCGTGGAAGTAAACGCATATAATACTTCGCTAAATCCTTGTGCGCCCGGATTTAAAATACCGGCAATACCATCTTTGGACAAAACAGCAATGGCTGTGCCAATTAGTGCAAAAAATGGCGGAATGAGAATGGCAATCGAAGCCATTTTAATTTCAAACGCCTGCACTTTTTTGCCCAAATATTCCGGTGTGCGGCCAACCATTAATCCGGCAATAAACACCGTCAATAATACAAAAATGAGCATGCCATATAAGCCAGAGCCAACGCCCCCATAAACCACTTCGCCAAATTGCATCAGCAGTAATGGCACGGCGCCACCCAACGGCGTAAAGCTGTCATGCATCGCATTAACCGAACCATTAGAAGCCGCTGTGGTGGCCGCCGCCCACAGTGTAGAATTAACAATGCCGAAGCGCGTTTCCTTGCCTTCCATATTTCCCCCTGCTTGCGCAGGGACCGGCATATTGCTGCCTGGATGCGCAGCACTGGCACTTTGATCAATATGCAGCGATGTTAAATTTGGATTTCCATTTTGTTCTTGTACTGAACCAAAAATAAGTAGCGGCACAAAGATAATGGTCATCGCAATCAGAATTGCCCAACCTTGCCGCCGGTCACCGACCATGACACCAAAGGTATAGCATAAGGCCGCTGGGATGAGTAAAATCGCCAGCATTTCCAAAAAATTGCTAAATGGTGTGGGATTTTCAAATGGATGGGCGGAATTGGCGTTGAAAAAACCACCGCCATTGGTGCCCAATTGTTTGATGGCGATTTGTGAGGCGACTGGCCCAATTGCAAGATTTTGCGTGGTCACAGTTTCAGCAGGTTTCGTAATTTTGCCAGCTGCATCTTTCTGAGCATCAACCTGCAAAGGTTCTAATAATTGCACTTCAATATAAGGCTTAAAACTTTGCACTACTCCTTGCGAAGTCAGCACCACAGCAAACAATAATGATAAGGGTAGCAATATATAGATTATGCCACGGGTAAGATCGATCCAGAAATTACCAATCGTTTTAACATTTTTACGCGTAAAGCCGCGAATAAGCGCGACCATTACCGCCATTCCGACTGCCGCTGATAGAAAGTTTTGCACAGTTAAACCAAGCATTTGGCTTAAATAACTCATGGTGCTTTCACCGCCATAAGATTGCCAATTGGTATTGGTGATAAAACTTACGGCAGTATTGAAACTGAGATCAGGCGAGACGGCCGCCATGCTAGCAGGATTGACCGGCAAAACGATTTGTAAACGCAACAGCGCATATAAACCTATGAACGAGACAGCGCTGAATATAATGATATGCAGCGCATATTGCTGCCAGCTCATTTCATCAGCTGGCTTAATGCCAGCTGCGCGATAAAATAGTCGTTCGAGCCAGCCTAATGGCCGCACTAATATGTGCCGTTCACCTTGGTAAACCTTGGCCATAAAGCCGCCCAGCGGCACTACGCAGGCAAATAAGACGATAAAATAAAGAGCCAGTTGCAACCAGCTGGACCACGGCAGAAGGGTGCTCATGGAAATATCTCCGGCTTCAACAATGCGATCACCAGATACAAAAACAGTGCGGCAACCACTACACTCATCACGACGTAAAGAGTAATCATGACTGTGCCTCCATCAGCGAGCTGGCGAGTTTAACCAAGCCCCAACTCAACAGAAAAAAACCAGTGCCTATCGCTAAATAAATTAAATCCATCATTCACCTTTAGAATCAACTCTTGGTTGTGCAAGTTTGCGCTTATTGAAAATTTTTGTCGCGCATAAATTCCGTAGAAATTCGTTCATGATAACTTACCTTGTTCTGAGTAAAATGGGTCGGTATCTGTATCGAAGAATGTTTACGGAAGTGCATCGGTTGAGCATCCTACGATACGCTTCCTACGCAGGATGAGGTTGGGAAAAATTAAAAACGCTGGGAAATGCCAATATAAGATTGCGCATCCGGCGTGGCCTTGTTCAAACCTACATTTACACCAGCATCCAGCTGAAGATTATCATGCACCAACCACGCCACCGCAAAATCGGCGCTATACTGATCATCGGCATCACGATCGGTGTTAACCCCGCTCCATAGCTCAGCATAACCTGTGACATCTTTCACAATCGGATGACTAACATTTACTAAGTTCTGGTAATTAGCATGCGTGCCATCCAGTGCCGCATTTTCCAGCTGATCATATTCGGTGAGCAAAGTTAGCGTCCAATTCTGCGGCAATACTGCGACAAATGGCGCATAAATTCCGCCTTCCCAATGGCGATTGCCAATATCCCGTGAAGCAGTTGGAATTTTGACATATGGCACCGCAGCCAAGGCATAATTGCCGCTGTCATTACCCAATAGATTGTATTTTATGCGGGTGTAAACATCTCCAAAGCCGGAATTGGTATTTTTGGTTTGGGCGGCACGGTCATGCGTGTGGTTAATTACCACCGGTGATAAGCCCACTTCAACATCGCTATGCTGGGTCAATCCCAGTTTAAAAACAGAATTGGCCAATAGCCAATTGGAAGTAGTGACATCGCTCTCATTATATCGGTCATACGTCCAATTGACGATATCCGTTTCATATTGCCAATGCCCAGCATCCACCGTGTAAGGTGAGTAGGATTTGGTTGGCCGATCGGTCGAAAAACTCCGCATCTGTGCCTCCGGCACCGGATTAAACAGCTTATATTGAGACTTGTCCGAAGCAACCACCTCATCCGCAAATACCGTTGAACCGCAAAACATTGCCGCACAAAGTATAGAAAGATAGATATTGGTATTCATTTTTCCGTATTTAAGCTTTTTCGCATTTTGCGTCGCGTATAAATTCCGTAAAAATTATGGATATTAATTGGTCTATGCAAAAAAATTCCCTGTCAATTTTCAAAGGATTTTTGTCAAGCTCTCTAAAGTGATTTATTTCGGCAGGCATATAACCGCCAAATGGCACAATATTGGCGGGCTAATTATGACCACTTTGAAACAAACTACCAATGCTTTTGAAAGCTTTATAGAATTAAGTATTTACAATGACATTTACCGTTACTCAGCTATCAGCAACGAAGAATTACCATTGTTTAAGTTATAGAATTACATAATTGGGACGTGCAAATGCAAAAAAGCTTTCAATAGATTAAAGCATATTCTGTCTCAATATCTATTCAATAAGATGATGAATTTATGTGTATAAAGCTTGACCAAGCTATGAAGCATTCGCCATGGTGCACAACATTGACTGCGTAGCTCAGCCGGTAGAGCAACTGACTTTTAATTAGTAGGTCGTGGGTTCGAATCCCACCGCAGTCACCAGCCTTCGCCTTAAATGCTTTGGTTGGCAAGCCATCCTTTTTTAACGCTACAGATCACCTCATCCTGAGGAGCGCTGCAAGCGCGTCTCGAAGGATGCTTAAACTGGGTATTCATCTAGAGTATCCTTCGAGACGCTGCTGGCGCAGCTCCTCAGGATGAGGTGGGTTTATTAATCCAGATAATTAGCCGCGCCTGCTTCGGCCACAGCGTGGTCTTGATCACCACTGCCGCCGCTAACCCCAATGGCGCCAATCACTTTGCCATCGCGTTTCAAAGGAATGCCGCCGTCAAAAATCATCACACGGCCGTGGTTGGAAACATGAATGCCATAAAATGGCTGGCCTGGTTGCGCCATTTTCGCCAGATCCTTGGTGGCAATATCAAAGGCACGCGCTGTAAAAGCTTTGTTGATGGATATATCGATACTACCCATCCAGGCCTGGTCCATGCGTACATGCATCACTAAGTTCCCACCAGCACACACCACGGCAATATTCATCGGCTGACCGATTTCCTCCGCTTTTTTTTCGGCCGCGGCCACAATGTATTTTGCTTCGGAGAGGGTAATTGTCATTATTGTTTCCTTGATTGGTTAAATTAAGCAGCTTGGCGCTGGTCCTTGGCGGTGCCGTTCAATACGTTGATGACACCAAACAGATGCCGGTGCAAATCGCCTGGCATACGTGCTGTAATGAATTGGCCGTCTTCGATCAGTGCTTCATTCACAAAAATGGCACCGGCGGCGGTAATCTCGTTTTCAATTTCCGGCCAGGCGGCGATGCGTTTGCCTGCGATTAAATCGGCAGCTGCTAACACTTGCGGACCATGGCAAATCGCGGCAATCGGTTTACCACTTTGCGCGAAAGTTTTTACAAAATTTAAGACTTGTTGATTTTCACGTAATTCTAATGGCGCTTTGCCGCCAGGGATATAAAGCAGCACATAATCATCTGCCTGCACATCGCCAATTGCTTTGGTTTCTTTTAATCCTGCCCCGTTTTTGGCTTTAAATTCGCCGCCATTCGGCGTGGCGACTTCCACCGTGTAACCCGCTTCGGTCAAGCGGTAATAGGGATAAAAAAATTCCTGATCCTCAGTTTTATCAGCCGTGATAATCAAAATCTTTTCATTGCGTTGTAAACGTTCTGGAATGGGTACGGCTACCATTGTGTCAGCTGGAATATTTGCATTGGCCATAATCATGTTCCTTGGTTGGTGAAGTTGAAATAGAAAGCGGTTTATAAAATTTCGATCATAAAAAAGCCCCAAGGTTATGCCTTGGGGCTTTTCCACAGCACTATATTAATTAAGAACGCATGGGGCTGTGAATACCGGCCGCTGGCGCTGACCGTTGCAAGATCAGCTGGCTGTAGACAGCGCCCATTACGGCACCAAAGACAATATGTAGAACTAAACTCCAAACCGGTGCTTCAATGCCCCAATCGGTATAAAATAATTCATGATTACCCAGTGGCGCAGCAATCAACATCATCGCGAGCCAACCGATCAAGGCAAATTCCATACCGCGCAGCCATAACCGGCCCACAAAGTAAGGTGATAGCAAACCAAATAAGCTGCCCCAAATTAAAGTATTAAGAATAAAATGGATTAACCAGCCAATAGCCGGTTGATCTGGCCGCCCCGCTGCGTTGCTGAGCGATTGAATGAAATCAACATGTGGCAATAAGTTTAAAGCATGTTGCAGCCATAACAAGGCCGAAATAACCAATGTCCCAGCGAAGGCGCCAAGAATGGCCTTACTAAGATATTCACCTGTTGAACGCATGAGATGCTCCTGTTTAAGTTGTTAGACAATTAATAAGAGAAACCACGTTCTATTACTGTTGTGGATAGCTGCTTATATTATAAAGAAATAATATAATTAACTACCGCCCTTGCTGCGCTAAAATTTCCAGATTCTCCTGAACCAGTTGCTGGCTGGCTTGCTGCCAGGCTTGATCCAGCGCCTGCACCATCGCCGCCATGGTCTTACTTTGCGGGGCTTGCTGCGCTTCATACATGTGGGTGCTGATAATTGTTTTATCGCTTAACCGGATCAGTTTGGCCGCCAGCTTCACATGTGCCACCGGCGCATCATTTTCATAATCAGCTTCAAAGGCGTGTATTTCAACCAACAAGCTGTAATCCTTATTCATGCTGACTAAATCATTGCCCACCGCCTGCAAGGCTTGACTGTGATCGAAACTGCTGACCAGGAGGGTTTGTAGTAAAGTGTTTAGCTCGCCCGCCCAGCGCGTATCGGCAAAATAATCAAGGCGATTGGCATCACGGCGTAGCGCAATGCGATTATTATCCAGCCCAGGTTTGGCTTGTGGTTGCGTAATTTCCAAGCGGTATGGCAGGCGGTTAGCCGCCTTGGTAATATCTGCAGTATTCAAGGTGTATAATTGTGGGGCCGTACGACCTTCTGGCAAAACCGAACCACAAGCGGCAAGTAAAAGTAACAAACTGACAAACAAAATGCGCATGGCGGGTCCTTTAAGGTAGTTTCACGCCGTTAGGTTTGGCGGGAATAATGATTTGCGATGGGTTTTCTTTTAACTCGCGTGACAGCGATTGAATATCCCGCGCGGTTTTTTTCATTTCCAACAACAATTCGTGCAAATCCTGCGCACTGGCCTGGCTTAGCTTGCCGGTGTTTTCGACCAGCCCATTAATTTTCTCAACCGTATTGGCCGTTTCGCTTAATATCTTTTGAGTATCAGCGCGGGAACCGTTGGCGATTTTACTAATGGAGTTGGCAGCCTGGCCAATGGCGGCAGCGGTTTGGTGCAGTTCAGCAATCAGCGATTGCCCTTGGCCGTTTTCGCCGCCTACATCACCGCTAAATTTATCCAAATTCGTCATAATGCTGGCAAAGCGGGCACTATTTTCATCGCTGGCAAAATTGCCAAGCTTATCAGCCAGGTCTGAAAACTTTTCCAAAATCGCGGGCACACTATCGACAATCTGACGAAATTCCGATGGGGCTGAGGGAATGGTGGGAACGCCATTTTCTGATGATTCAAGCTGCTGGCCCGTGGCCGTGGTGCCTTTTAATTCAATGTAAGAAGTGCCAGTGATGCCCTGTAACTGCAGCACAGCCACGGTTTCAGTGGTAATCGGCGTGCGGGCATCCACCTCTAATAATATCCGAATGCTTTCTGGATTTTCATGCGGAATGGTAATGGTTTTTACTTTCCCAACCTCAACCCCGCGATATTTAACGGGGGAGCCCACGCCCAACCCATTGACCGATTCTTTCACATAAGTTTGGTAAAGCGCGAAATCGCCATGTTGTTTAAAGCCAGCCAGCCAAACGACAAAACCGATACCAGCCAACATGGTCAGCAGCACGAAAATGCCAACAATTAAATAATGCTGCTTAGGTTCCATGTGTTTGCTCTTCTATTTCAGGCTTATTCTGAATTGCGCGTCCGCGCGGCCCATGGAAATATTCATGGATCCAGGGATGCTCAGATTGCAGTAAATTTTCGATACGGTCTACGACCATTTTTTTATCCACCAATACTGCCACCTGGTCGCACACGGTAAATAGCGTGTCCAAATCATGCGTGATAATCAGCACGGTTATTTGCAGGCCTTTTTGCAATTGCAAAATCAGTTGGTCGAATTCGGCCGCGCCAATGGGGTCTAAACCGGCGGTGGGTTCATCCAAAAACAGAATGGGCGGATCAAGCGCCAAGGCCCGCGCCAGGCTCGCGCGTTTAATCATTCCGCCGGATAATTCGGACGGGTATTTTTTACCAGCTTCCACCGGCAACCCCACCATTTGCAATTTTTGCTGGGCCAGCTTGCGGCACATCTCTGCGCTCAGCTTCTGATTTTCCTGTAAGGGGGCCATGATATTTTCTTCCACAGTCAGTGCAGAAAACAAGGCACCTTGCTGAAACAATACCCCGAATAAACCAGGCTGATCAGGCGTGCCGCCCATGACTTCAATCATGCCGCTGGTCGGCGCACGCAGCCCAATAATCGTGCGCATCAACACCGATTTACCGCTGCCGGAACCGCCGACAATCCCAATGATTTGCGGCTTATCCACCACAAGATTCAAGTGATCATGGACCACCTGAGTACCGAACTGGTTCACCAAATCATGCACAGCAATAATGGGTGCGCCGGTCATCTAGATTCCCAATTTCGTGAATAAAATGGAGAACAGCGCATCCAGCAACAACACCATAAAAATCGATTGCACAACCGAGGTTGTAGTCAGGCGGCCAACACTTTCCGCCGAACCCGTTACTTGCATGCCGCGCATGCACGCCACCACCGCAATAAAGAAACCAAAAAACGGCGCTTTAATCATGCCCACCCAGAAATCCCACATTTTCACCGAATGCTGCACACGGTCGATATAAGCTTCAATCCCGATATTTAAAAAACTGGCGGAAATAATCGCCCCGCCAATCAAGCCCATCATATCGGCGATAAAGGTGAGCAATGGCATCACCATCACCAGCGCCAACAAGCGCGGTAGCACCAAAAACTCAAATGGTTTAACGCCAATCAATTGCATGGCATCAATTTCTTCATTCACTTTCATCACGCCAATCTCGGCCGTGAAAGCGCTACCCGAACGGCCGGCAATCATAATGGCGGTTAGCAGCACACCCATTTCGCGCAGCACCGAAACAGCCACTAAGTTAATCGTAAAAATATCCGCGCCGAACCGCCGCAATTGCGTTGCGCCTTGATAGGCCAGCACCACGCTGATTAAAAAGGCAATCAGTGAAACAATTGGAATGGCCGAAACGCCCGCTTCCTGCATATGCCGCGTCAGCGATTTTAAGCGCAGCCGCGCCGGATTCAGCAATACCATACCCAGCGTTACGGTGGCTTGGCCCAGAAAGCGTAAGAAATCTAATAGGTCATGCCAGATGCTAGTTGAGAATTTACCCAGCTCGGTTAAATCGTGTGCCACAAAATTCTGTTTGGGTTCTGCAGGTTTTGCTTCTTCAACCGCATGCGCACTAACCAACGCCATTAAATCATTTTGCGTGGCGGTTAAGCCGGTAATTTGCTCTGGCTTAATAGCCAGTTTTTCAGCCAGTTCCTGCAACAAACCAGCGCCGGCGGTATCTAACCGGTCGATGCGCGCTTGCACCAATTGCGCCTGGCCTTGCGGTAATTGCTGCAACTCTTTTTGTATAGCCGTTGCATGCGCCAAGGCCCATTCACCGCTTAAGCGCAGTAAATCATGATTGGGTGACAGGTTAATAAATTCAGCCATTTGGGCAAAGCGAGGTAATCGCAATCTATATTAAAAAGGAATGCGTTTGCGCGATAGGGGTTAATTTCACGGCCTCATCCTACTCAGGATGAAACAAAGTAATTATATCAGCATGATGAAGATTAACCCAGTTGCATGGCCAACCACCGCTGCCGAAGCGGTTATTGTGCAAAATGAATTGCGTCATCAGGTGCGCCTGGAAAATGATTTTAAAAAATTGGAACTTATTGCGGGTGTGGATGTTAGCTATGATTTAAAAAGCAATCTAACCAAAGCCGTGGTGGTTACCATGCAAATGGGTGAATTCAAACCATTGCAAACCATCGTGGTGCAGGTGCCAACCACCTTTCCTTATATTCCTGGCTTCCTATCATTCCGCGAAATCCCGGCAATTTTGGCAGCGTTAAAGCAATTAATTGATACACCCGATTTGCTGATAGTCGATGGACAAGGGATAGCGCACCCACGGCGGTTAGGCATTGCCGCGCATTTGGGCGTGCTGGTCGATCTGCCGACCATCGGCGTGGCCAAATCGCGCCTGTGCGGTAGATATGTCGAGCCTGGCAGCGCCAAAGGCGATCGCGCGCCGTTACTGGATAAAGATGAGTGGATCGGCACCGTGCTACGCAGCAAAGTGAAAACCAATCCCCTATTTATTTCGCCAGGGTATAGGGTGGATCAAACCACAGCGGCCAAAATTGTGTGGCAGTGTCTGACCACCTACCGTCTGCCGGAGCCGACACGGTTGGCCGATAACTTTATTATAACAAATTGCTCAATAAAAAACCGTTCAGTAGAATGATAATGCCCGCAATCGCATAACCCAAAATCTGCACATAAAGCGGCACAGTAAATTGCTGCATTTTACGCTTATCGGCTACGAACATGATCAATGGAATAATCGCAAAAGGCAGTTGCAGGCTTAAAATCACCTGGCTAAAGATCAACAATTTAGCGGTGCCGGTTTCACCAAAATAATACGCCACCAATGCCGCCGGAATAATCGCCAGCAACCTTGTAATCATCCGCCGCAGCCATGGCGGCAAACGAATATGAATAAACCCTTCCATCACAATTTGGCCGGCCAATGTGGCGGTGACCGTGGAATTTAATCCGCAGGCCAGTAGTGCTACGCCAAACGCAATGGCGGCCAGGCTAGTGCCCAAAATTGGGGTCAGTAAATGGTAGGCATCTTGAATTTCTGCCACTTCTTTATAGCCATGGGCATTAAACGCACTGGCAGACAAAATCAAAATTGCGCTGTTGATTAATAACGCAAAGGTCAGTGCAATGGTTGAATCAAGCGTAGCAAAGCGAATGGCTTCGCGCTTGCCGCTTTCATCTTCGCCGTATTGCCGCGTTTGCACCACGGCGGAATGTAAATACAAATTATGCGGCATCACGGTCGCGCCCAGAATGCCGATGGCAAGATACAGCATATTCGGATCGGTGATCAGTTGCGTGCTGGGGAAATAACCGGCCAGCACCGCCCCCCATTCCGGTTGTGCCGCAATAATCGTATACGCAAAACAACACGCAATTAAACCCAGCAGGCTAATAATAAGTGCTTCCAATTTGCGGAACCCGAAGCGCTGCAGGCCCAGTAGCAAAATAACATCCAAAGCCGTAATCAAAATGCCAATGGTCAGCGGTATTTTAAACAACAAGTTTAAGGCGATGGCGGTGCCAATCACCTCCGCCAAATCGGTCGCGCAAATGGCAATTTCGCAAATCAACCATAAACCAATGCTGATGGTTTTGCCGAAATGATCACGGCAGGCTTGCGCCAAATCACGGCCGGTGGCGATCCCTAACCGCAAAGCCAGCGCTTGCAAAAATATCGCAATGAAATTGGATAACAGAATAACGGCCAGTAATTGAAAACCATAAGCCGAACCGGCCGCGAGTGAAGTGGCCCAATTGCCCGGGTCCATATACCCCACCGCTACCAAATAACCTGGTCCGATAAACGCCAGCAACCGCCGCCAGAATGATGTGCCGGCATGGATGGGCACCGAACGGTAAACATCCGCCAAAGACGGTGTTTGCCGCCCCCGCCGCCAACCGGATTCGGGATGGTGGGGAGGGATATCCAACATACTTAGCGCATCACTAACCTATTTTCCAGGCAGCGCCAAGCAAAGCAGTTGATCCCCATATATTTTTTATGTTTTGGCTTTATGTTAAAAACATGTTGGCGGGGGCAGAATTAAAAGCGCAAGTGCTGGAAGTGCATGCGCGGCTTTGCGGCGCATATGGCTGTCCGGTTGCTTTCTTTCATATGCTGGATCCGCTGAGTGAGTTAATTTCATCGCTGCTTTCGCATCGCACCAAAAACAAAGATTCTGGTCGCGCTTTCAAAACTTTGCGTGCTGAATTTCCGACCTGGGAAGCCGTGCGGGACGGCGATGTGGCGATCATCCAACAAGCAATCAGCGCCAGCACTTGGCCAGAACAAAAAGCCCCGCGCATTAAGCAAATTCTGCAAGCCATTACGGCTGAGCGCGGTAATTTAGCTTTAGATTTTTTAGCCGATTTGCCAGTGCCTGAAGCGCGCAAATGGCTGGAGAAATTACCAGGCGTCGGTCCTAAAACCAGCGCCGCTACTTTGATTTTCAGCACCATTCGCGGCAAAGCACTGCCGGTCGATAGCCATCATTACCGCGTCGCGCAGCGCCTCGCCTGGCTCGCGCCCACGGTGGGCGAAGCAAAATCTCATCAGGTGCTCGAAGCGTTACTGCCGCCCGAATGGGATACCCAGCACGTATATGATCACCACGAAATTATGATGTTTCACGGTCAACGCTGCTGCTTTTGGCGTAACCCGAATTGTAGCGAATGTGTGTTGCTGGATTTATGCCCAACGGGTCAAGCGCGCTTGGCGGGTGGACAAATGCCGGTCACTGTTTAAATCAATGCCATGACCAATCCCGTCACCGATAATGCCGCTGCCAGCCGTTTTGAACTAGAGATTGATGGCCATATTGCCTTTGCTGATTACCGGCGCGATGGCGGCATACTGCATATCAAATATGTCGAAGCGCCACCGGCGTTGCGCGGCACGGGCGCTGCCAGTCAGCTGATGGCCGGATTAATGGCGCAAGCCCGCGCCGAAGGCATGCAGGTTAAACCCATTTGTGGCTATGCCGCCAGTTGGCTGCGCAAACATAGTGAGTATGCAGCGATGGTCGTTTAAACCACTGGTGCTGCAATAGGGCGTTTTTTTAAGTAACGAATAACCCCAACGGCAATGCCAATACATAATAAGGCAGCGAACATACCCAGCATTTCATCGCTGTTTATGGTTGCCCCTGGTTGCGCCATATATTCATAAATCTGCGTACAAGTTAGGGCGATTAAGGCTGTAGCAATTGTGGTATAATCTTTCCACAACGCTTTTTTCCAATCAAACTTCATACCCGCAGTGGATTCTTTAAATTTGGCAAAATTGGGAATCCAGCGCGGCACATCTTGGCAATAGGCTGTAAAGCCAGGCCCGAATTTATCGGCCAAATACGCTTCTTCCGCCAACACAATACACTGATAAACAAACATATAAAAACCAATCCCGACTAGCATTACCAACAAATCGCCATGCATTAAAAATACGGCCATGCAGATTAGAATATTGCCGACATAAAGCGGGTTACGGCAGATGCCGAAAATACCATCAGTCACCAAATTTTCTGCATAAACTTTTTTATCCAAACCACCGCGTTTGATGTAGGCAAACCCAATCACCAAGGCCCGCATGCCCAAACCGGCAAAGGCCAATAGCCAGGCAACGATATCAGTTATATCTTCTAATTCTTTGCTGCCAAAAATTTCTTGTGGCGGTGTGGCAATGGCAAACAAAGCCAACACAATAATAGGGAAAACTTTATTGCGGTATTTGAAAAAGAAATTACCGATTTTAATCATGGTCGATTGCATAACAGGTGCTCCTTATTTAACGGCGATAATGCCGCAAAAATTATACCAGCGGAAGAATAATTCAATGTGTTTAAAACCGGATTCTTTCAACAGGTCGATATTTTCTTCCACACGGTAAGGAATTAACACATTTTCCAGTGCTTCGCGCTTTTGCGCAATTTCCATATCGGAATACCCGTTGCGGCGTTTAAAATCATAATAGTGATTGATAAACAAACGGTTGAAAACAGTGCTTTCGGATGTGAGTTTTTCAATCAAAATCAAACAGCCCTGTTCATTTAACCCATTATAAAGCTGCTTCATGATCCGTTGGCGGTTTAATGGCCGCACAAATTGTAAGGTCAGCAACATGGTAATCACTGAGGCATTTTCCAGCAGCAAACCCTGATGTAAATCTGCTGTCATAAATTCGATTTGACGTTTAATATTAGCGGCCTGTACCTTTTCCGTGGCCTTAGCCAGCATATCGGCCGAATTATCCAACCCAATAAATTTAACCGCGGGATCCACTGTTTCATCCAAGGCCAGCAACGTAGTTGCCGTTGAACAGCCGATATCATATAAATTGGTATTCGGCTTGGCAAAATCACCGGCCAGTTCGCAGGTCATGCGCTGCATTTCATCGTAAAATGGCACCGAACGGCTCACCATATCGTCAAATACATTGGCAACCTTGGCATTGAATTTAAAATCATCCGAACCGGATTTGGCTTCGTTAAAAACCGCATCTTTATTTTCGGTGTTCAGCAGCAATTTAATATTTTTAGGCGACATTCCTGCCGTTATAACAGCACAAATGGCGTGCGCCTATCTTTGATTAAGCCGTATTGGCCCATTTTACGGCCAGTTCTTTAAAATCATCCAACACTTTATTCAAATCCTCGCCCTTGTCCGTAAATCGGTAAGTCACTTTCGGCGGAATGGTGGCTTCATGTTCCCGCGATAATACGCCAGCGGCTTCCAGCATGCGCAAACGCTCAGTCAGCATTTTAGCCGAAATAGCGGGCATTTGTTTGCGCAACTGGCCGAAGCGCAGCGCGCCATTGGTGCGGATTAGATACAAAATATAGGTTGTCCATGGCCCCATCAGCAGCCGCAAAATATCATCCATCGGGCATTTCATTGACCCATTTCCCATGGTTACCTCCAGGTAACTAGTTACGCCAAAGTGCGTACTTTCAATTGCGGTTGCTAATAACTTAATCTAACCCAGTTACTTTTTACCACTAACTTCAACAGAAAGTTTAATTATGACCAAAACCGCTGTCGTTTACCATTCCGGCTACGGCCATACCGAAGTCGTCGCCCAAGCGGTGCAGCGCGGTGCAGCGCAAATCGGCGATGCTGTGCTGATCAAAGTCGGTCCCGATGGTGCCATCGCCGAAAGTGATTGGGAGCATTTAAATGCGGCCGATGCGATTATTTTCGGTGCGCCGACCTATATGGGTTCCCTATCCGGTCCGTTCAAAATGTTTATGGATGCCACATCTAAAATATGGTTTGGCGGCGGTTGGAAAGACAAAATCGCGGGTGGTTTCACCAATTCGGCATCTTTTAGCGGCGATAAACTATCTAGCCTCATTCAATTAGCGGTGATTTCAGCCCAACATGGTATGATTTGGGTTGGCCAAAGTGAAATGCCTGCTCAGCCAAGTGTGCCGCACCAACGCGATCCCAATTCGGTTAATCGCATCGGCAGCTTTTTAGGCCTCATGACCCAAGCAGAAAACGATGCCCCGAATGTCACCCCGCCCGCCGGTGATTTAAAAACTGCTGAAATTTACGGCGCACGCGTCGCCAATGCCGCCAAGCGTTGGAATAAATAAAACGCCATTCTAGCACTAACCTCATCCTGAGGAGCCAGCAAAGCTGGTGTCTCGAAGGATGCTTAACCTGGGTATCTAGCTGGAGTATCCTTCGAGACGCGCTTTATAAGCGCTCCTCAGGATGAGGTAAAATCTTTAAACACGAAACAAATGGGGCAGCGCGTTCGCGCCCTGGCTTTCCGGAAAAATCGCGGGATCCGTTAAATGCAAATGCTGCGCCAGCGTGCCTTTCAATAAACTGCGTAAATCATTGGCCGGATATAAATCGCGGTCTTCATATAATTTTTGCAAGCCTGGCCAATCGCCCAGCACTTGGCCGCCATTCACTTGACCGCCCAGTAAAAACGCGCAACTGGCAGTACCGTGATCGGTGCCGCCACTGCCATTGCCGCGCACCGTGCGCCCAAATTCGGTAATTACCAGCACCGCGGTTTGGCGCCACGCCGCGCCCATGCCTTCCCTGAACGCCAGCAAGCCTTTGGTTAAATTATCCAGCGCGTTTGGCAAGCGGCCTTTGTGCAAGCCTTGCCCCGCATGCGTGTCCCAGCCATCAATATCCACGGTGCCAATGCGCGGGCCATTGGGGGCCGATAAAAACTGCGCGGCCTTGGCCATCATCACCGCAAACGCTTTATTGCCATTGCCGCCTGGCGCATTGCCCATTTGCTGAATTTCCTGGCTGGCCATCAGCGCTTGGGTTAGCAGCGGATCATCCTGATACATATGCAAAACACGGCTCAAAAAATCTTCTTCTACCGGCGGCAGCATGGATGGTGCCCAGGAAGTGACGCGTGCTTGCCCACGCAAAATTAGCGGCACGGTGGGGCCCAGTGCCACCGCTTCGCCATGCAAACTATTCACTGCCCGATTAAGCCAACCGGTCGATAGCCCATGCGGTTGCAAACCGCCATTTTCCAATACATCCTGCGCATCGAAATGCGAACGGCTGCGATACGGCATGGCGGTCGCATGCAAAATCGCCAGCTCTTTTTGCTGAAACAGCTGTGCCAGTGGGGCTAACACTTGCGGCATGGCAAAATAATCATTCAGCGGGATTAGCGCATGATCGGCCAGCGGCATGGCAATCCCGCCGCGTACCTCGGTATAAAATTTATCACCATAAGGCACCACCGCGCCCAGCCCATCCATTGCCCCGCGCAAAATCACCACCAATAGCCGTTGTTCAGTGGGGGCGGCGGCCAATGAAATTTTAAACGGGAATAAGGCGGCTATGCTCAGCAAGCCAAGGCCCTTTAATAATTGCCGTCTGGTAATGCCGTGCGCGTCCATACATCACCGCCGTTGAAATTCTGGGCTGACTAGTAATAACGCGATGCCATCCGCGCCACTGGCAGCGCGCTCAATGGTTTGCTTGGTATTGTCGGATAAAATCGGACCAATACTCTGCCGGGCTAATTGCATCGGGTCTGTCGCTGCCGGTAATTGCTTGGCCAGTTGATGCGCCCATTCAATCCGCTTCATCACGGCATCCGGCGCGGCCCAGCTTGCCGCTATATCATCATACCCAGCGGGCGATGGGGCAGCGAAGGCGCGGTAATTCAATGCGCTTAAACTGTGCATCAATTTGGCGGGCGGCAATTCAATACCCGTTAACCGAAAAGTGGCAAGCGCAAATTCATACGGCGTTTTATATTTGGTTAGCGGCTGCCAAGTTTCCGGTAAATTAATTAGCGTTTGTAGCACAGTCGGCAAATGTCCGTTGCTTTGCAGAAAGCTTTGCGCCAAGGCGGTGATTGCATTGGCTGGCGGCGCATCACTCATAAAATGCCGCGCCAATTTAGTGGCGATGTGCTGGGCCGTAGCCGGATGTTGCGCCAGCATGGTCAGTGCGGCAATGCCTTCCTGTTCGCCATCTTCTGCAAACACTTTGCCCAATAATGTTTTCGCGCCTGGCTCATGCCAAGCAGGGCGAAATTCATAGGCAATTTGCGCGTTATCATCATCTTGCCGCAATTCCCGATCAAGCGTCCAACCCGTGATTATATTGGCCAGAGCAATTACATCGGCCTGAGTATAACCGCCATTCACGCCGAGCGTGTGCAATTCCAAAATTTCACGCCCAAGATTTTCATTCAAGCCCTTTTGCCGCCGTGTGCCGGCTGGCGAAGTCGGGCCAACCGATTGCGCATTATCCAAATAAAATAACATGGCCGGATGTTGCACCGCCGCAATCAACATATCTTTAAAATAGCCATTTACATGCGGGCGGATCGCCTCCACTTCATACCGGTTTACCAATCCGGCCAGTTTTGGTTTTTGCACCGAAACCGTAAAATGATTGCTCCAAAACATCACTAGCCGTTCAACAAATGGCTGCGCGCTTTTAACCTGCGCATTAAACCGCGCACCGGTTTGCAGCGCATAAATTTCCCGCAATTCAGCTTGCTGTTTTTGCTGCATCGGCAGGTTTATCCCACTGGCAATACTGGTTTGAATTTCAGGCGGAATAAAAGGGTTTTTTAGTTGCTGTAATAACCAGCCCTGCGGATCGCCCGCCACTTGCTGCAATTCACCTGGTCTGGCCCCTAAACCAAACCGATTGCATGCCTGAAATGCCGCCCGCAAATCCATGATTTGAATTTACATTTAGCACGCTTTGCTAACGGCGGCGATGGTGAATTTAAAACTGCCAGTTCCGGCCGTGGCGGCAAATCGCTCAACGGTTATTTGCAAACAGTTTGCCCCATTGGCGCGCCGCTGAAAAAAGAAAGCAAAGCGAAAGCCGTAACTAAAAAATCAAAATAGACTGCAATTAAATGCTATGGAGATGCGCGTGCCAGTGCCGGTATACGGTGCCACGCCATGCTGCAGCCAGGATGGAAATAATAACAGCATGCCGGTTTTGGGGTAAATGCGTTCAGATAATCCGGCCGTGTAATAGCCCTCAAATTTGGCTTTGACATTAGGCGCATACATCATCGGCATGGCCCCGCGCGGATCGTAAAATTCAATTGGCCCGCCCACATCGCCATTGCTTACGCCGCCATCATCCACATAAAAGACGCCCGACCAATACGCGCCTGGGTGAAAATGCACATTATTGCTGGCCCCCTGGCGGTTAATATTGGCCCAAGCCTGAATTTTCCATTTTAGCAGCTCATCACTTAATTTGTTGCCATCAAACAATGTGGTGGAGCGCCATAACAGCCCGCGAATTCCGGCAAATAAAGTTTCACCAGCCTCGCCCGTCCAGGCCAAAAAATCGTCTTCAGATTGCCAGCCGCCCTGGTTGCTATGCATGGTGCCTGCATGCGCGGTTTCGCGTGCTAAAACATGCTGGCGCAGGGTGTTGATCAACACATCATGGCGATCAATCTCGCTCATCACCAACGGTGTCGGAAATAAACCCAGAACTTCCATTTTGCGCCTTTTTGTCCATATTGGCTGGATTCGCCGCCATGAAAAGCGCAAGTTTATAACATTTATAATAGCTTCTTTATCCCGACTATTTAACCTTGGCTAAATACGAATACTGATTATATTAATCGATCCTAAGCAAGTTTTGACACAAAATCCATCCGATTTAAATGCACCTTCGCCTTATGATAATATGGTGACCGATCAAGCACATTTAGCGCTGACCCTTGAAATTTCCCAGTTTATTGGTGCTTGGGATTGGGACGTGAAACAAGATTGCGTTAGGGCCAATGCAGAATTTGCCCGTATCTTTTCGGTTGATCCGCAAATGGCTGCTGCCGGCGTATCAGTGGCAGAATTTTTTAAAAGCATGCATCCCAACGACCGGTTGGTTGTGGAAGCCAAAGTAGCAGCTTGCCTCAAAAACGGCGGCGATTTTGCGGTAGATTATCGCTTATTGCAAAAAGACGGTACAACTAAATGGGTTTTTGCCAAAGGCTGTTGTTATTTGGACGAAAATGGCGAAGCAACACGTTTTCCCGGCGTAGCAATTGACATTACGGAACGCAAAGAAATTGCGGCCGATTTAAAGCATGTCACCGATACGGCGGAACGCCAACGCGTCATTTATGAAACCGCCTTATCGAACACGCCGGATCTCGTTTATATTTTCGATCTCAACGCCCGTTTTACTTATGCCAATAAAGCACTGCTGGAGATGTTTGGCCGTAGTTGGGAAGAGACCATTGATAAAAGTTTTGGGGAATTGGGCTATGCCGATTGGCATGCCGAAATGCATGAACGCGAAATTGCGGAAGTGATTCAAACGAAAAAACCCATTCGCGGCGAAGTGCCTTTTGCGGGTATGCATGGCCGCCGTATTTACGATTATATTTTCTCGCCCGTTTTTAATGCCCAACAGGAAGTCATTGCCATCGCCGGCACCACGCGCGATGTGACGGAGCGCAAACAAACCGAAGACGAATTAAAAGAAAGCCGCGCGCATTTAAGTTTGATGGTCGAAAGCGCCAAGGATTACGCCATTATTTCAATGAACCTGCAAGGCCGGGTCATCAGTTGGAACAAGGGCGCTGAGCGTATTTTTGGTTATCTGCCAGAAGAAATTATCGGTAATACCATCGATATTATTTTTACGCCTGAAGATCGCGCTGCCGGTGTGCCCGCCCAGGAATTAACCACTGCCCAGCAAGAAGGCCAAGCCTTGGATGAACGCTGGCACTTACGCAAAAATGGCGAACGTTTTTACGTCAGCGGCATTATGACCGCCATGTATAATGATGCCAGTGAATTGCATGGTTTCACGAAGATTGCCCGTGATATGACCATGCAAAAACAGGCTGAAGAACAGTTAATCGAAGCGCGCAATGCGGCTGAAGCCGCCAATCTGGCCAAGTCCGAATTTCTGGCGAATATGAGCCATGAAATAAGAACACCGATGAATGCAATTATTGGTCTGACCAATATTTTGGCCTTAAGCCAGCCGTTAACCCCCAAACAAAAAGAATTTTTACAAACCCTGCAGATGAGTGCGGATTCACTGCTCGGCTTAATCAACGATCTTTTAGATATCGCCAAAATTGAAGCGCGCACCGTGGAATTGGAACAAGTGCCGTTTTCCGTAACGCAGATTGTGCAAGAAGTCACCAGCATGATGGCCATGCGCGTCCAGGAAAAAGGCCTGGTTTTCACCGGTGTGGGAACAAGCCAAGTTACAAATGCCCAAAATTTTATTGGCGACCCTACCCGTTTAAGACAAATTGTATTAAACCTTTGCAGCAATGCCGTGAAGTTTACGGAACAGGGCAGTGTGCATGTCGAAATCGACTGCCATCCCACGGCAGATCCGCACATCGAAAATATTTGTATTATGGTTAAAGATACTGGCATTGGCATTGCGCCGGATAAACTGGCCACTATTTTTGAAAAATTTGTCCAGGCCGATACCTCCATCAACCGCAAATATGGCGGGACGGGTTTGGGGTTGGCGATTACCAAAACCCTGGTTGAAATTATGGGTGGTTCTATCCAGGTGGAAAGTGTGCTGGGCCAGGGTTCAACCTTTCGGGTCTATATTCCGTTACAGCGGGCCGAAGAATCTGATATCCTGGGTACCAACCTTTCTTTGCCAGCCATGCTAGACCACAGTTTAAAAGTTGAAATGCGCCCCCATGTTTTACTGGTGGAAGATTACGCGGCCAATGTGCTGGTTGCCACCACCTTTCTGGAAGGTTTTGGCTATCAATGCGATGTTGCCAGTAATGGTATCGAAGCCATTGAAATGGCCAGAACTGGCAATTACTTTGCGATTTTAATGGATGTGCAAATGCACGGCATGAACGGCTTTGAAGCCACCAGTTTAATTCGCGAATATGAAAAACAACAGGGTTTAACCCCAATCCCCATTATCGGGATGACCGCCCATGCCCTGGCCGGTGACCGCGAACGCTGTTTATCTGCAGGGATGAGCGATTATATCGCCAAACCCTTTAATCCCGATGAATTAAAGGAAAAATTGGAAGAGTTATTGGCTGCAACGAAATAGCTGCATTAACAGCATTCTTGAATAGCCGCCGCCTATGTCCCATCATCAACTATGCAATCCATGCCGGTAACCGCTGCAGCAACGCAGCCTTCGCCTTTTGCTATATTACAGCGGGTGTTCGGCTACAGCGCATTTCGCGGCCAGCAAGCAGACATTATCAACCATGTCACGAATGGCGGCAGCTGCTGTGTGCTGATGCCGACGGGCAGCGGCAAATCACTGTGCTATCAAATTCCCGCCCTTTGTTTGTCAGGCGTGGGCATCATTATTTCACCGCTAATTGCCCTGATGGATGATCAGGTCAGCGCTTTGCGCGAAGTGGGCGTACGGGCCGGTGCACTGCATTCCGGCCTGGCACCCGAAGCGGCCCAAGCGGTTTATGAACAGCTGCAGACTGGCCAGCTTGATCTGCTATATATCGCGCCCGAACGGCTGATGGCCGCCGATTTTTTAACCATGTTGGGCAAGCTTCAGATCGCCTTATTCGCGGTCGATGAAGCGCATTGCATTTCCCAATGGGGTCACGATTTCCGGCCGGATTACCGGCAAATTTTTGTCCTGCGCGAACGTTTTCCGCAGGTGCCCTGTATCGCGGTGACTGCCACCGCCGATGCGCCCACCTGGGCGGATATTATGGCCAAGCTCAACTTGCCAACAATATTCACCGCTGGTTTTGACCGGCCCAATATTCATTACACGGTCGGCCGCAAAGATAGCGCGCCCAAACAACTGCTCGATTTTCTTAAAACCCGCGCGAGTGATGACAGTGGTATTGTCTATTGCCTATCCCGCAAAAAGGTAGAGGAAACCGCGCAATTTTTAAATGATCATGGTTACACCGCGTTGCCTTACCATGCGGGCATAGATGCCATTACCCGCAGCCGCAATCAAAATAAATTTTTGAAGGATGACCGCACCATCATGGTCGCCACCATCGCGTTTGGCATGGGGATCAACAAGCCCGATGTGCGCTTTGTCGCCCATCTCGATCTGCCTAAAAATATCGAAGCATATTACCAGGAAACCGGCCGCGCGGGGCGAGACGGGCTGCCAGCGACCGCTTGGATGGTCTACGGCTTGCAAGATGTTTCCCTGCAACGCCAAATGATTGAAGACAGTGAAATGTTGCCGGAACAAAAAGCTATCGTGCGGCATAAACTTAATGCGCTGCTGGGCTATTGCGAAACGCTGCACTGCCGGCGGCAAGTCCTACTCCAATATTTTGGCGATGACCCGCAACCCTGCGGCAATTGCGATATTTGCCTCGATCCGCCCAAAGTGATCGATGGCACGATAGCCGCGCAAAAATTGCTTTCCTGCATTTACCGCACCGGTCAGCGCTTTGGCGCGCAATATGTGATTGATGTCCTGCTCGGCAAAGCAGATCCCCGTATCCAAAAATTCGGGCACGATCAGCTCAGCACCTTTGGCATCGGCACCGAATACGACCGCGCCGCCTGGCAAGGCATTGTGCGGCAACTCACCAGCCAAAATTTATTAGCGGTCGATACCGCCAGCCATAACGAATTGAAAATTACCGAAACCGGTGCCGCATTTTTAAAACAAAAACACACCATCAATCTGCGCTTGGAAGAAAAATCCACCCGTACCAAAAACCGCAGCACTAACAAAACTACATTGACCGATAACGCTCTCACCACCCCAGCCGATCACGATTTATTCCAAGCCCTTAAAACCCTGCGCACCAGTTTGGCCAAACAACAAAACCTGCCACCTTATGTGATCTTTCATGATAAAACCTTGCTGGATATGGTCGTCTTAAAACCGACCACGCTTGATAAACTGGCGCTGGTGCAAGGGGTCGGACAATCGAAACTAGAAAAATATGGAGAAGTATTTTTGCAAACGATTAAAGATAATATGTAGCGCCTAGTAAGGCTAAAATTGGTTATCTATTTACCGCTTCCAAATTTATTTCTTAGGAATGTGACAAGTGAAAGATGTGCCTGTATTTTCAGCAGAAGTGACTATAATCGTGCCTGCATGCGCTGTAATAATTTGTTCTGAAATATAAAGGCCCAAACCAAGATTATTTGATTCTGTTTGCTTGGCATAGCCACGGGTCATTGAGTTAAATATTTTTCCCAAAATTGGCGAAGGAATGGGCGGGCCAGAATTATGAACTGTCAAAGAAATGCTTTCCGCTTCTGCTTTTGCGGTGACTGTAACCGCTGCCATTGATAGCAATTAATCATAATATTGGTTTTAAGTTAGCTGCTTACAAATAAAAAAGCGGGGCCGAAGCCCCGCCTGGTGTTTGTCTTTCAAAAAGCTCGGGATAAAGAAGCGTGAATGGACTAGAAGTCCATATCACCCATGCCGCCCATGCCACCCATACCGCCGCCGCCATGGCCGCCGCCGGAACCTTTTTTCTCAGGCATTTCGGCAACAACTGCTTCGGTGGTGATGAACAGACCCGCAACAGATGAGGCATCCTGCAAGGCTACACGCACAACCTTAACTGGATCGATGATACCAGATTTGATCATGTCGACATAGGCACCCGCTTGCGCATCGTAACCGTAATTGCTGTCTTTTTGTTCCAGCAATTTACCAACGATTAATGAACCATCGCCGCCGGCGTTGTTCACAATCTGACGGATTGGCGCTTGCAGGGCACGACGAATGATATCGATCCCAGCACGCTCATCATCATTGGCTGATTGTAGATTTTCAATGGCTTTTGAAGCGTAAAGGAGAGCAGTGCCGCCGCCGGCGATGATGCCTTCTTCTACCGCTGCACGTGTCGCATGCATGGCATCTTCCACACGGTCTTTTTTCTCTTTCACTTCAACTTCAGTCGCGCCGCCGACACGGACAACCGCAACCCCGCCGGACAATTTTGCCAAACGCTCTTGGAGTTTTTCTTTGTCGTAATCAGAAGAGGTTTCACCGATTTGCGCACGAATTTGCAACACGCGGCCTTCGATGTCTGATTTTTCGCCGTTACCATCAATGATGGTGGTTTCATCTTTGGTGATGCGAACTTTTTTCGCTTGACCCAACATGGCCAAAGTAACGTTCTCCAATTTAATGCCGATATCTTCGGACACCAACTGACCGCCAGTGAGGATGGCCATGTCTTCCAGCATCGCTTTACGACGATCGCCGAAGCCAGGCGCTTTCACGGCCGCCACTTTCAAACCACCACGCAGTTTGTTCACCACCAAAGTTGCCAAGGCTTCGCCTTCAACATCTTCCGCAATGATCAGCAATGGACGACCAGATTGCACGACGCTTTCCAACAATGGCAGCATTTGCTGCAAGCCGCTAAGTTTTTTCTCGAAGAATAAAATGTATGGTTTGTCTAATTCGCAAACCATTTTCTCGGCATTGGTGATGAAGTATGGTGACAGGTAACCGCGATCGAACTGCATGCCTTCAACAACTTCTAATTCGTTGTCATTGGTTTTGCCTTCTTCAACCGTAATTACGCCTTCATTGCCGACTTTTTGCATCGCTTCGGCCAGCATTTGGCCGATATTGGTATCGCCATTGGCTGAAATGGTCGCAACTTGCTGAATTTCGTTATTGCCAGACACTTTTTTACCGCGCGCCTGCAGATCCGCAACCACTGCATCCACCGCTTTTTTAATACCGCGTTGCAAATCCATCGGGTTCATGCCCGCTTCAACATAGCGAATACCATCATTGATGATTGCTTGGGCCAAAACAGTCGCCGTGGTGGTGCCGTCACCCGCATGGTCATTGGCTTTAGAAGCCACTTCGCGCACCAGTTGCGCGCCCATATTTTGCAGTTTGTCTTCCAGTTCAATCTCTTTGGCCACCGAAACACCATCTTTGGTGCTGCGCGGCGCGCCGAATGATTTGAACAAAACGACGTTACGGCCTTTTGGACCCAACGTTACTTTTACTGCATCGGCGAGAATATTCGCGCCTTCTTGCAGTTTCTTACGCGCATGCGAACTATGCGCGACGATTTTTGCAGCCATGATTTATACTCCGTTTAAATTAGGTTTGAACCTTATCCTGAGTAGCGCTGCAAGCGCGTGGCGAAGGATGCTTAACTGATGTATCAGCTGAAGCATCCTTCGATACGTCGCTGCACGACTACTCAGGATGAGGTGGGTTTATTGTTAGGCGGCTTTTTTAGATTGTGACGCGTTGCTTTCAACGATGCCGACGATGTCTGATTCCTTCATCACGAGGAATTCTTCGCCATCCACCTTCACTTCGCTGCCCGACCATTTGCCGAACACGATCCGGTCGCCTGGTTTAACTTCCAACGCATGCACGGTACCATTTTCCGCACGCGTGCCAGAACCAACGGCGATCACTTCGCCTTCTTGTGGTTTCTCACGCACGTTATCCGGCAGGATAATACCGCCGGCAGTTTTTTCTTCAGCTTCAATACGGCGAACCAAAACCCGGTCACCAAGGGGACGAAAACCAACCATATGTGGCTACTCCATTGTTTTTAAATGTTTCAAGCGATAGAGAATACACTTGGCTAAACGCCATTAGCACTCCCCTGCCTTGAGTGCTAAGTAAGCTAAATAATTGGCATTTACAAGCTTTTTCGAAAAATTTTGTCACAAAAATATCAACGATTTTTGAGAAAATTAAATGTAATTCCGACAGAAAGCAGGGTAAATGTTGATTACTGAAATCAATCCCAAAGCATTACCGCAAGCGGTTGGGGCAAAACCACGCGAAGAGATTTTGCAGCTGTTGCGCGGGTACCGGCTGACGACGGCGGAGATTATTTATCACTTACCCGATTATCCGCATTTGCTGCAAAGCTACCTGTGGCAAGATTACGATCTGGCCCCGGAATTCCCGATTCTGAATAACTTCATCGACTTTTGGCAGCGGGAACTGGACGGGCCGTTGCATTCGATCCAGCTGTGCCAACGCGACGGGATTAAGACTCTCGAGTTACACATCACGAAACAGGAATGGCTGCATTAATTTAGCGCTGTCATCCCGGCTTTATGCCGGGATCCGGACTCAACATTGCAATGCTTTATTGGGATAGGACAACCTTGTATCAACTCCGGATCCCGGCATAAAGCCGGGATGACAAAGGGCTTGGCATTCTTATCAAAGTATTTATTGGTAGACTATGTCTCATTTAAACATTGGCGATACCGCGCCGGATTTTACCATGTCTGCTACCGGCGGTAAAACCGTCAGTTTAAAGGATTATATAGGTAAACAGCTGGTGCTGTATTTCTATCCCAAAGACGATACACCCGGCTGCACGCAGGAAGCGTGTGATTTTCGGGATAATGTTAAGCAGTTGGAAAGCCTTGGCGTGGCGGTGATTGGTATTTCCAAAGACAGCATGAAAAGCCACGAAAAATTTGCGGCCAAGTTTGAATTGAATTTCCCGTTGGGGGCTGATGAAGATGCCACGGTGGCGCAGGCTTATGGTATTTGGGGCGAAAAAAAATTTATGGGCCGGACGTATATGGGCATGGAGCGCGCAACGTTTTTGATTGATGGCAATGGCAAGATTAAAGCGATCTGGCCAAAAGTGAAAGTGACCGGCCATATTGACGAAGTGAAAGCGGCGATTGCGGCATGACCGGCGAATTTCCGTTAATCGCCAATGAACGTTATGGCTTTGTCGCCAGTGGTGCAGCCTATGCGCAATTGGCGGGTAGCGGGCCAGGGATTGTGTTTTTGCCAGGCTATAATTCTGATATGCAAGGCCGCAAGGCACAGGCTTTGCTGGAATATTGCGCGGGCAAGGGTATCGGGTTCACGCGGGTGGATTATCGTGGTCATGGCACCGGTGGTGGGAAATTTGAAGATTGCGTATTGGGCGATTGGTTGAATGATGCGCTGGCGGTGATTGATGAACAGACCAGCGGGCCACAAATTTTGGTTGGCTCATCCATGGGTGGCTGGCTGATGCTGCGGATTGCGCAATTGCGCGCGGCGCGGCTGCATACGCTGATTGGTCTGGCACCCGCGCCGGATTTCACGCTGGATTTGTTTGAGCGTGATTTGAATGCGGTGGAACAGGCCGAATTGCTGAGCAAAGGCGTGGTGCGTAAACCATCCGATTTTGGCGGCGAATATTTGATTACCAAAAAACTGGTGGATGAAGCGCATTTGCACTTTGTGTTGAAAACGCTGCCGAGCATTCATGTGCCGCTGCATATTATCCATGGCTGCCAGGATACCGAAGTGCCCTGGCAGCAATCGGTGAAAATGTTGGAAGATTATGGCACCAAAGAGGTATCGCTGACGCTAATCAAAGATGGCGATCACCGCCTTTCACGTGATAGCGACTTGCAAATTTTGTTTGATTTGTTGGAGCGGATTTATCCAGTTTAACATAGCCGTCATGCCAGCGAAAGTTGGCATCTAGTCAGACCTAAATGCTGGATGCCAGCTTTCGCTGGCATGACGCAGCAAAAATCTGTTAGATAATCCCATGCCCGCGCCTGCCCGTTCTGCCTTACTTAATGTCATGATCCGCGCGGTGGAAAAAGCGGGCAAGGCCTTGGTGCGCGATTTTGGCGAGGTGGAATTGCTGCAGGTTTCGCGTAAAGGACCTGGCGATTTTGTGAGCCAGGCCGATTATAAAGCCGAAAAGATTTTGTTTGATGAGCTAAGCCATGCCCGCCCGAATTACGGCTTTCTGATGGAAGAAGGCGGCGAGAAAATCGGCGCGGACAAAGAACATGTGTGGGTGATTGACCCGCTGGATGGCACCATGAATTTCCTGCATGGCATTCCTTATTGGTGCGTTTCGCTCGCGCTGGTGAAAAATCGCGAAGATGTGCTGGCAGGGGTGGTGTATAACCCCATTAGCGATGAATTATTCTGGGCCGAAAAAGGCATGGGCGCGTATTTAAACGCGCAGCGGTTGCGGGTTTCCGGGCGCGTGAAGCTGGATGAAGCGGTGGCCAATATTGTGCGCTCCGGCCCGCCAAAACCTGAACATGGTTTGCCCTCCGCACTTTATGAAAAACTGGGCCCGCAATTTGCCGCCGTGCGCCATATTGGCGCCTCGGCCCTCAATTTGGCTTACTGTGCCGCGGGCCGGTTTGATATTACTGTGGAAATGGGCGCGCACCCTTGGGATGTGGCTGCCGGCACATTGCTGGTGCGCGAAGCCGGCGGCGTGGTGACCACGTTGAAAAATAAAAAAGAAGTCGTCTACGGCCGCGAACTCATCGCCGGCCCACCGAAATTACATGGGGCGGCGTTGAAGAAATTGAATGATTAATTAGGGTTGGACGTTTCCATTTGCAGGTGTTGGCGTACTCCATTTTTCCATGCGATAAGCACCTATTCCCGCTGGATTTTCAAGTGTTTGAGATAAATGACGGAAAACTAAAATGTAATTATTAAGTTTGCGGATTATATTAGCATTATCTAGCCGTGTTTGGCCTGGCAAACCTTTAATGTAATATCCTAGCTCACCACAGATGCTTTTTTGCACTTTAGCTAATTCATAGTATTCAGCAGCAGGCCGCAAATTACTCTTAGGCTTAATTTTCCCTAATTCGTAAGCATCTTGTAAAACAAAAGCAAAGATATGAGAACCCGCTTCATGGCAAATGGTCTCGCTAGTTGATATAAAACCCGCATTGGTTGGATCTTCCGTAGTTAAATCTGCAATATCTGAACGGAAAAACATAAGATAATTAAATGGTTTGCCAGTTTGGCTAACATAGGCTATCGTATTATTATCGCGGGGTGTCACAAAACTTGTGCCAACATTGATTGTTGCGAGGTTAAAAGTACTACATAATTTTTGGATAAATAGCTTTTCTAAAGTTAAATAATAAGCTTTACGGCTTGCGGTTGATAAATTGCCAAAATTATTTTGTAGCCAAGTTTCTTGGGCAATTGGAGACATATTCAGCCAACTTGCACCTGTAATTGGATCAACTTTTTTGACCGCATTTTCCATAGATAAAACGGCTAAATGCCGAGCCGCTTGCATCTGTGTACGCGCATAATTTTCAAATACTGGATGTTTTTTGTCCAGTTCTGGAATGTCGATTTCCTTGGAAAAATAATTGCTTACAAATATTAAACATAATAAATTTTTATCTAAAATCCGAAGTTTATCGTGATCGGGATAAATGCTGTCTTTAATAACAGCCGAATTATTTTTATCCATACTATTTAGAAATAACCGAAATAATGCGATTTTTTGCAAATCATTTAATGGATGAATTGCATCTGCCAATTCTTTTCTTACTGTTCTTGCTTGAGCGTCATAATAACTAGCTATGTCCGTTGTTTGAAATTTAGCTTTTAAATCATCAAAATCTAAAGTTAAAGGTGCTGGCGTAGTGGCTGGAACGCCAAAAATGTTTTTAAGTTGTTGCGGGCTCATGGTATCCGCTGAGCGTCTGGAGTTTGGGCGCGGGCGCTTAGGGTCCCAAGACCAATAAAACCGATAGCTGCTAAAGCTGCAGAACCTAACTTTGTTACTTGATGTTTAGCCAACATTATTTAATTCCTTTAAGAAACTAGGCATGATTACCACCGTTAAATCAAATAGTTTCATGGTTAAACACCATTATTTACAGATAATTTGCCATTTTTGGAAGGCTACATAGGTAAATGACAGGCAGCATTAGAAGCTGCTTAGGGTTAAATTACAGATTGGCACGCAGGTTTACTGACCAAGCTGCAACATGGGCGCCACTGGCTTTTGGTTGTAGGCACCCAGCGCATCTTCAGCACTTTCAAAGGGATCGTGCTGTTTATATTGTCTTTGATAAGAACGCATCTCGCTAAGACAATCGGTCGCTTGGGCGACAGAAAGCAGATCGGCGTAGATACCATCTACTTTTTGCTGAGCCGCAAAATAGCGTCCCATTGGTTGCGCCGCCGAAGTTAACAAATGTAATTTATTTTGGGTATAGAGAAAGCTATTACTTATTTGATTTACATGTTTACCAAATGTTTGCGCTCGATTAAAATTTTATTGGCATACCATTCACGGGTTTTGCGTTCTGCGGTATCAACTGCCGGATCGAGAACTGTAAAGGCATACCGTTTTAACTCGGGTGCATTGGCCAATTGCGGCGTAAAATATTCTGAAACCTTATTGGTTGTATCGGCATAACTAAATAAATCTTTTTGATCTTGCTGAGTAAATATTCTGTTTCTACAGAATTTACGAATACCCAATTGGATAGAATCCAATTCTGCTTCATACAAACTGCATTTCTCAGCAAAGTTTAATTCAGCAATGTCGGCAGCATATTTTTGATTAAACGCGTCATAAAATTTCGGAGCAGTTGTTTTGATCTTCTTAGTCAAATCTTTGGCGCTGAAGGTGTGATGCGCAACGGTACGCGGCACAGGCAGGTTGGCAGGCACTGCCCGCCCTGACGGCAAAACGGCTGCTGCTGCTAAAAAAGCGACAGGAATACCGGCAATATGCTTTCTACCCATTAAAAATTACCTAATCTCTTACTTTAATTAGGCTAGTTTTTACATCCTGAAAGCAAATAGTCTTTGCATAAAAATTAATGCAATAGGGCGTCGGTGGCTTGCTGCATTTCAACTGTGGCTTTGGTGACATGGCAGGCGATATCGCGCGCAGTTAGGGCAAATTCAGCATGTTCGCGGCAGGCCAGGCCGTTTTCGGCGGCTTCCATAGCCACTTCCAGAGCGACCAGACTGGTTTGCCGGCTTAAACGCTCGACTTTTTGGGCATTTTCAGCGTTTAAAACACTGTTATTGTCGGTCCGATGGGTAAACATTTCTATCCTCTTATATTTAACTCTAGCGCTTTACGCTTAACCGCGTGTAAATATTAGGAACAATTTTCGTAAATATTGTGTGAACAAAGATGACGGCACCGGTGAATAATAATTCTTCCCCTGCCCGCATAGCGGCTGCAGCGGATCCGGCGCGTCCACGTAAACGCCAGGCAGCCTCGGCCCCCACTATTCATTCGGTTGAAGAAGAAACTCCTAAAAAAACGTCCGGCAGCAGGGATGCACAAAAGGCCGCGCCGATGGCACCAAAAGAAAAAACCATCCCGCATGAAAAATTAACGGCGGGCGGTATTTTACAATATGAGCGCGAAAAACGTGGTGAGCATATTGAAAATATCGCTGATTATTTGCGCATCCGCAGCGCTTATCTCGCTGCCTTGGAACAAAACCGGTTTCGCGATTTGCCCGGGCAAGTTTATGTGTTGGGTTACGCACGCAGCTATGCAGAATATTTAAGTTTAAATCCCGAGCAAATTGTGCGGCAATTAAAGGCGGAATATTTGCCGTATCAGCGCCGCCCAAGCCAGGCCAATAGTTTGGTGTTAATGCCGCCGCCATCAATGGGTAAAAAAGCAAATCCAAAAATGATTGCCTTTGGCTTGGGCGCCTTAATCATTGGCGGCATTGTGATCAGCGCGTTGCAGCCCGCACCTAAGCAGGCCAAGCTCACACCAGGGACGGGCTTGCCCAATAATGATGCTACGATGCTGGGCGAAATGGCCGCGCCTGTTGTTGCACCCACACCGGCCAATAATAATGCAAAACCTGCACCGCCCGCGGTAGCGCCGGTTGTTAAACCATTGGCACCAACTGCTGGTAATCCTGTCCCCACTGTGCCAGTTGCCATGTCGCCAGCAAATACAGTAACGGCCACTGCGAATGGCGTGGTGATGACCGCCAATGCCAATAGCTGGGTGCAAGTGAAAGATGCCAATGGACAGATTGTTTACACCAAAGTGATGCATGCGGGCGAAAGTTATAATGTGCCAAATGCGCCTGGTATGAAATTAACGGCCGGCAATTTGGCTGGTTTGCAATTCACGGTTAATGGCAAAGCCCTGCCGGCGGCCGGTTCATCTGGCACCGTCGCCCGCGATATTCCGTTAACACCGGATGCCTTGGACAAAAGTTTAAGCAAATTTCGCGCATCTGCAGGGGCGCAGTAATGAGCGAGGCCTACGCGCATCGCGCTTACCGCGCGATTAACCGCCGTCCGACGCGCCAAATTAGCGTGGGCAATGTGCTGGTGGGCGGCGATGCACCCATTACCGTGCAATCGATGACCAATACGCTGACCACAGATGTGGCGGGTACGCTGGCGCAAATTGAAGCCTTGGCCAATGCCGGTGCTGATATCGTGCGCGTTTCTTGTCCGGATGAAGCATCCACCGCTGCGTTTAAAGAAATTGCTGCGAACAGCCCAGTGCCATTGGTGGCCGATATTCATTTTCATTATAAACGCGGCATTGAAGCCGCTGCGGCTGGAGCCGCGTGTCTGCGGATTAATCCCGGTAATATCGGCAATGAAGATCGCGTGAAGGAAGTGGTGCAAGCGGCCAAGGATTATGGTTGCAGCATCCGCATCGGCGTAAATGGCGGTAGTTTGGAAAAATACATTCAGGAAAAATATGGGGAGCCTTGCCCCGAAGGCATGGTGGAAAGCGCGTTGAACCACGCCAAGATTTTAGAAGATCATGACTTCTTTAATTTCAAAATCAGCGTGAAGGCTTCTGATATATTTTTAGCGGTGGCCGCCTACCGCGAATTATCCGCCGCGTGCGATTACCCACTGCATTTGGGGATTACCGAAGCGGGCGGACTGCGTAGCGGCACGGTTAAATCATCCATCGGCTTAGGCTTGTTATTGCGGGATGGCATTGGTGATACCTTAAGAGTATCATTATCTGCTGATCCAGTTGAAGAAGTGGCGGTTGGTTTTGATATTTTAAAATCTTTAGGCCTGCGCCGCCGCGGGGTGCAAATTATCGCCTGCCCGTCTTGCGCGCGGCAGCAATTTGATGTGATTAAAACGGTGGCTGCACTGGAAGAACGCGTGGCGCATATCACGACACCGATGACGGTTTCGGTGATTGGCTGCGTGGTGAATGGACCTGGTGAAGCCAAATTGACCGATATCGGGTTTACCGGCGGCGGGCAAGGCACGCACCAGGTTTACCAAGCAGGCCTGCCCGCGCACCGCTTGCAACACGGTGATATTGTGGAACATCTGGCCGGCTTGATTGAAGCCAAAGCCACTGAAATTGAGGTCCGGAAATTAGAAGATGCGGCGAGGCAAGTTGCCTAGATGACACGTTTTGCTTGTATCAATGGTGATTTTATTCCACATGCCGAAGCCCGTATTCCAATTGAAGATCGCGGCCTGCAATTTGGAGATAGTATTTATGAAGTGTTCGCCGTTTTAAACGGCCGGATGATTGATGCTGCTGCCCATTTGGCGCGGTTATATCATTCTGCCGCGGCTATCCAATTAAATTTACCGTGGACACAAACGAAATTAACCGAATTGTGTTATCAACTAATCGCCCGCAATCAATTAGACGAAGGTGGTTTATACTTGCAAATTACGCGTGGTGTAGCGCCGCGTGATTTTGCTTTTCCAAATATAAATATAAAGCCTACCTTAATTCTTACCACCAATGCTGTGCCGGTGCAGGATAATCCCAAAGCGGTAACCGGTTTAAAAGTCATCACCGTGCCCGATATTCGCTGGCAGCGCCGCGATATCAAAAGCACCAATTTATTGGCGCAGGTATTGGCTCATCAAGCCGCCAAAGATAATGGTGCCGATACCGCCTGGCTGTTGGATGAAGATGAGATGGTGAATGAAGCCGCTTATGCCAGCGCCTGGATCATCAAAGATGGGTTGATTAAAACGCGGCAAATTTCCCAGCGCATTTTAAATGGCATTACCCGCGCCAGCATTTTACAGCTATGCCAGCAACAGCATTTGCAGTTTGAAGAAAAAGCGTTTTCGCTCGCCGAGGCGCAAGCGGCCGATGAAGCATTTGTTACTGGTGCCTTGGCCTTGGTGCTGCCAGTTACGCACATCGATGGCATCGTTTTGGGTACTGGCCAGCCAGGGCCAATTACCCGCAAGCTCCGCCAAATTTATATCGATCACGCACTGCAAAACCAACCCGCCAGTGTTGGCTGATTAGGATGATTATTGCCTTCCAAGGAGCGCCTGGCGCTTATTCGGAAGCCGCTGCCAATAAATTATATCCGACCGCGCACACCTTATCCTGTCATTGGTTTCCCGATGTGGTGACAACATTGTTGGATGGCGCGGCCACATATGCCATTTTGCCTTATCGCAATAGTTTGGGCGGGGTGGTGGAGCCGATGCTGAAAGCCGTTAATGGCTACGAATTATTCGTTGCTCATCAAATTGATTTTCCCATTCATCATTGTTTGCTTGGGATTGCTACGGCTTCTTTGACAACCATTAAAACGGTGCATAGCCATTACCAAGCGCTGCGCCAATGTCAGCGGCAAATTAAAGAATTGGATTTGATCGAAGTAGAGGAAAGCGATACGGCCGGTGCGGCGGCATTGATTGCTAAAAACCATGATCCAAACAATGCGGCTATTGCTTCAGCGCAAGCGGCCGCTCATTACGGCTTGAAAATTTTACGCATGAATTTTGCGGATCATGAAAATAATGTGACCAGTTTTGTGGTAGTTGAGAAAAATAGATCCTTACCAGAGCAGCAAACGTTAGAACGCTTTCTGCAAATACAAGAAATTAATTGTTAACGTCATTCCAGCTTACGCTGGCATGATGCGTCACTAAACCATTGGCAGATTACGGCCCATAGCCAGATATTTGGCACGGCGGGCTTTGATGAGGTCTGTACCTTGTTGGCCCTGTAAGCCGTTTAACGCTTTTTCAACCGCATCGCCCGTTTGTTGAATGATATGCGCGGCATTGCGGTGCGCGCCGCCTAAAGGTTCTGGAATAATTTGATCGATAATGCCAAGGCCCAACAAATCTTGCGCGGTGAGCTTTAAGGCCGCGGCGGCTTCGGCGGCATGGCTGGCGCTGCGCCATAAAATGGAAGCACAGCCTTCCGGTGAAATTACCGAATAGACGGAATGTTCAAGCATCATCACTTTATCGGCCGTGGCAATTGCAATTGCGCCGCCCGAACCGCCTTCGCCAATCACCACGCTGATAATGGGTGCGGTGCAACGCAGGCAGGTTTCAATGCTTTTGGCAATCGCTTCGGCTTGGCCGCGCTCTTCCGCATCAATCCCTGGATAGGCACCGGCGGTATCCACAAAGGTAATCACTGGCATATTAAACCGGCTAGCCAAATTCAACAGGCGCTGCGCTTTGCGGTAACCTTCCGGCTTGGCCATGCCGAAATTATGTTTCACGCGCGTTTCAGTATCCTTGCCTTTTTCTTGACCCATCACCACGCAGGCGGTGCCGCGCAACCAGCCCACACCGCCCAGCAAGGCCTGGTCATCCGCAAATAAACGGTCGCCCGATAAAGGCGTAAATTCTTCAATTAAGGAATTAATATAATCCAACGCATGCGGCCGTTCGGGATGGCGGGCCACTTGCACTTTTTGCGCGGGCGTTAAATGACTATAGGTCTGCTCTAACAACCGCACCAATTTACCGCTGAGGCGCGCAACATCATCAGCAATATTAACGCCTTTATGTTCCGATAACTCGTGCAACCCCTGGATTTTATTTTCCAGTTCGATAATCGGCTTTTCAAATTCCAGATGCGCAAAACTTGCCATAGGGCTGTTTTAAGCTTTTACGCCGCAGCCCGCCATTAATTTATTAGCCATGCATTTGATTGGCATCGGACACTTCAATATTGCCGCGGTTACGGAAGTAGACGACCAAAATGGCCAAGCCAATGGCTGCTTCGGCGGCCGCGATGGTTAAGATGACCATGGTGAAAATTTGGCCTGTTAAATCTTGCCAATAAGCGGCGAAGGCCACGAAATTGATGTTGACGGCGAGCAGCATCAATTCAATCGCCATCAGCAAAACAATCACATTGCGGCGATTAATAAAAATGCCGAGCACGCCAATGGTGAAGACAATCGCGGCGACTGCTAAGAAGTGATTTACAGTTAAACCTTCGGCCATTTTACACTCCGCTTTCATTTGGCATTTGCACGCCCTGGCCAATGCGAGGCGTTACATTAACCATGGTTTCTGTACGCGTGCGCTGCGTTTGCGCAGCCGCATTTTGCCGCAAAACGCCGTTACTACGCTGGCGGTGGGTCAGCACAATTGCGCCGATCATCGCCACGAATAAAACCAAGCCGCAGATTTGGAAAATATAACCATAATCGGTATACAGGATATGCCCAATGGCTTTGGCATTTTGCAGTTTATCAGCCGCCGGCATGGGTTGCGCGGTCACAAAATCGGCTTTTTTCGGCCAGGCGGCGAGCACATATATAATTTCGCCTAGCAGCACGCCGCCCACCGCCAAACCAAATGGCAGCATTTTCATAAAGCCGGCCCGCAAGGCCGTGAAATGGATATCCAGCATCATCACCACAAACAGAAACAGCACGGCCACCGCGCCGACATACACAATGACCAAAGTCATCGCCAGATATTCAGCGCCCGCCAAAACAAACAGGCCAGAGGCGTTGAAAAAACATAAGATCAACAACAACACCGCATGCACCGGATTGCGCACGGTGACGACCCCTAATGCTGATAACACGACAATTGTGCTAAACAGCCAAAACGCTGCGTTAATTAACATAGTATCTGTTTAGCGCGACCGTGCCGCGCCGCCAAGCGCTTTGTGCTAATCGCTTAAGGCGTAGGTGTTGAAAACGGGTGGGAATATTTCGCTGGCGCTGGTTGCTTGGTCGGCTGACCTTTTAACAACAAATTTAAACGGTCGTTTTCTTTGGCAAGTTTTTCTGCTGTGTTTAGGGCTCTTACCAGCATGGCCTTAGCATCTTCTGCTTCTTTAGCATTTTGCGCTTTGCCAGCGGCAAAACCATTTTGATAAGCGTTTGATTTTGTCACTAAATAGGTACTTCCAGTCGCAAAAACTGCCGCAATCACAATCATTGTGATCATTCTTTGATAATGCAGTTGTGTTTGCTTTGTCTGTGCTGCCAACCGACCTAATCTGGTTGTAAAATCTTTATTGTCAGCATTCGGTGGTGGTTTTTGAGCCATCCAATATTAACAACTGATCGCTTCTTTTTATGTCAATACTTACAACCAATAGGTGGCTTGAATTGATGCTATTTGTTAATCAGCCACGGCATGATCATCAATGCTAGCAGCACAATTGCGCATAAATTCCTGACCAAAATCGGTAAGCGCAGCTGGCGTTAACTCTTTCTGCTTGGCATCAAGGCGTGCCACATAAAGTTGATTAAAGCAGGCTTGGGTTTCATCGGTGGCATCTTCGGAGATCGACTGAATATCTTCGCTGGCTTGGGTTAAACTGGCACCCGTTATTTTCCCATCGGTAAAATGAATTTCAGCCACGCAATTCACAGCATCATCCGATAAATTCAAAGCATCTATATTAACATCCGGTGCTTTGGCGGCGGCAATCAAACTATTCGGTGTGGCATATTGCGTATAAATTAAATGACCGTTGTTGATAGTAGCATCAGTAATCCCGCTATTGCAGCGATCGCCGGCAGCGATATCTTTCACAATCTGCAAACCATCATCATGCCGTTTGATCAGGGATAGGCTGGTATATTGGCTGGCGCCGCCTTCGGCATTATTGATTTCAACCAGTTCATTGCCTTGCCACGGACCGATATAGCGGTAGCCAATATAAGCAGCGCCAAAACAATCATCGCCGCATTTTAATTCCCGAAATAATTCGCCATTATCACGTTCCTGAATGCTGCCATCAAACACGGAATCTTTATCAAGCTTGGCGCAATCTGCTAGTTTAATCGTTTTTGTGAAACGCACAGCATCCCGCGTAAAATCATTAAAACAGGCAGGATCAATGGGCTGACCTTGGTATTTTAAATTATCCGGTAAGGGTGCGGTTATGGGTGCCGCTTGCTGCAGCAAATCTTTATGGTGCAAGGAAAGCAAGGCACCGCCAATAATCAAAGCCAGGCCCGCCGTTACGCACAATAAACCCATAAATTTACGCATGCACTTAGCTTAGCTGCTTCGCCAAAAATTGCGCAGTTAAAGTATTAGCATGGTCGGCTGCGTTACGGTTGTAATGCTCGCCGCCTGGACGGGCAAAAGCGTGATCAACGCCTGGGTGCACTTCGGTGGTAATATTTGGATTGGCCGCCGTGGCAGCCAAAATTTGCATGCGCGCGGCGGCATTCGAGAATTTATCAGCTTCGGCAATATGCAACAGCAACGGCGTGCGAATATTGTCCACTTCGCCTAAATATTCTTCCAAGCCCACGCCGTAATAACCCACATTGGCATCGGCATCCGTGCGGGCGGCGGCCAAATAAGCCAGCTTACCGCCCAGGCAATAACCGATCGTACCGGTTTTACCGCTCGCCCCGCGCATGCCGCGGGCATAGCGCAAAGTGCTTTGAATATCTTGCACGGCCAGATCGATATCCATGCCCTGCATCAGTTTAAAAGCCTGTTCCCATTCTGCTTGGCTTTGATCGGTTAGCTGCACGCCTGGTTGCTGCCGCCAAAACAAATCGGGGCAAATGGCAATGAACCCGCTGGCAGCCAAATCATCACAAACACCGCGCATCACCGCATTCACACCAAAAATTTCCTGCAGCACCACAACCGTAGCGCCTTCACCGCTCGCCGGATAAGCGGCATAAAAGCCGAATTCCTGGCCATCATGGCTGATAATCATGGGCGCGGCTTGGAATTCGCGGGCGGGACGGGCTGGTAGCATGGTTTCTCCTGCTATTTACCTATCACGCCTAAAGCTAAAAACCAACGCTGAAAAAAAATTATGCAAGTATTTGCGTTAAAGTTAGTTTTGTTGTTTCTAACGTTATGAAACATATTTTTAATCTATTAACCAGCAACTTTGTAATTGTTGAAGACATTAAAGACCCTCGAAAGCCTCAAACTGTTATTGTCGAACGCGTTACCGCAGTAAATATAGTTGGTTTAGCACGTTTTGATAAAGATACTTCATTGCCTCATAAAAATATGGCTTATGTAATGGATATATTGGTCAGACGTGATGAAGTTAGCTTAGTGCAAAAAAATAGTGATAACTTTCTTATGAAATTATCAGGTTACACACTTGAAAGCACGCAAGGACAAACCATTCGAGAAGTGCTTGATGAGAAAAAAACGATAGATGATATAGAAAAACAAGAATTTATTGTAAATGCTACTTATTATAATCCTGATACAGGAAAGAAAACTGTAAAATCGTCACCATACTTAAAACTTAAAGTAGTACCGCTCACCGATGGCGATCAGATTATCCGCACGATTGTTACACCTCAAACCATAAAATTCTTAACTTCTGAATATGATCTTGCACCACAGGTAGGCGTTATTTTAAGAGCAGAATTGCCTTATGTAAATAACATTAAACTTTTATCAGCGGCAACATTATCGACAATTCCAGTTTGTCATGATGTAATTGAACCCCCAATGATCGATCCAATTCAAGATCCAGATTTTATTCGCGCTGCTGCTTTAGCATTGCGGCAAATTAAACCTATTGAATCTTGTTCTTCTGCCCCTTCACCCGCTGAGCCAGTGCAGCATTTATAAAACCGTCGATATCACCATCCAGCACGCCTTGTGTGTCGCTGGTTTCGACATCGGTGCGGAGGTCTTTGACCATTTGGTAGGGATGTAATACGTAGGAGCGGATTTGGCGCCCCCAGCCGATTTCGGTTTTTTCGCCCTGCATTTCGGTGACATCCGCATCGCGCTTTTTCAGCTCAATCTCATATAACCGCGCTTTAATCATCCGCAGGCAAATTTGCCGGTTTTGCAATTGCGAGCGTTCTTGTTGCGAGCTGACAATAATCCCGCTCGGCACATGCGTAATGCGCACGGCCGATTCAACCTTATTAACATTCTGCCCGCCTGCACCGCTGGAGCGAAACGTGTCGACCTTCAAATCTTTTTCCTGCACGTCGATATCGATATCATCTTCGGTAACCGGCCAGACGAGGGCTGCAGCAAAGCTGGTATGCCGCCGCGCATTACTATCAAACGGCGAAATGCGGACGAGGCGGTGCACGCCCGCCTCAGTCTTCAGCCAGCCATACGCATTATCGCCGCTGAATTGCAGCGTGACGGATTTAATGCCCGCCTCATCCCCATCTTGCTGGTCGACCAGCGTCACCTTGAACCCGCGCCGTTCGCCCCAGCGTAAGTACATCCGCATTAGCATATAGGCCCAGTCCTGCGATTCCGTGCCGCCCGCGCCGGAATTGATTTCGAGATAGGCATCGAAGCCGTCGGCCTCGCCTGATAACAGTGTTTCCAGTTCCTGTGCGGCGGCGTTTTTTTGCAGTGCTTGTAATTGTTGCAAGCTATCGGCGGCAAGTTCTGCTTCGCCTTCGCTATCGGCTAATGCAATCATGTCAACGAGATCGGCGCTGCCTTGCGTTAATTGGGTGATGCCGTCAATCTGGCGTTTTAATTTGCTTTGCTCGCGCAGCAATTTTTGCGCAGCGCTAGGGTCATTCCATAAATTCGGATCTTCAACTGCGTCCGCTAATTCCGCCACACGCGCATTCGCCTTATCCCAGTCAAAGATGCCTCCTGAGCAAACTCACCGATTGCTCAATTTGGCTAACCAATTCCGTAACTTCTGCGCGCATGATGCGATTAGATAACAAAATTAACAGGTATTTTGACAAGCTTTAACCGTCATCCCGACGAAAGTCGGGATCCAGCGGCCAATAAGCGTCATGCACAGCATGACACAAAACTTAATATTGTTTGGAGCGCTACGTGCACATATTCGTCACTGGATTCCGGCCTGCGCCGGAATGACGCGCGGTGCGCGTCTGCTAAGCTTCCAGCTCGCTATCCCAATACAGATAATCGCGCCAGGTGGTATGCACAAACGGCGGCGGAAAGGCGCGGCCGGCGTTTTGGAGTTCATGGGTGCCCGGCTGGTGCGGGCGATTGAGCAGATGCAGGCCGCTGCTTTTTAATTCTTTGCTGCCTTTGCGTAAATTGCAGGCTTGGCAGGCGGTGACCACATTATCCCAGGTGGTGCGGCCGCCGCGCATGCGGGGCAACACGTGGTCAAACGTCAATTCCTGCGTGGTGAAGCGCTGGCCGCAATATTGGCAGCTAAACCGGTCCCGCAAAAAGACATTGAAGCGGGTAAACGCTGGTTGGCGCTGTTGCTGCACATAATCTTTCAACGCAATCACGGCAGGCAGGCGAAATTCGGTGGTTGGCGAATGAATAACTGTCTCATACTCCGCCACCACCGCCACGCGGTCTAAGAATACGGCCTTCACCGCATCCTGCCAATGCCATAATGATAAAGGGTAGTAGCTGAGCGGGCGAAAATCGGCATTCAGCACCAGTGCCTGACAATTTTCCGGATTGGTTGCCGCAGAATACATAGCTGTCCCCTGGACCTATCTTGTAGCTGATTTGCAAAACATAAACAAGATATGGTGATTTTAGTATATTTTTCCAATTCGGTTTGGTTGCCACCACAATGTGCTAATTGGCAGCATTATAAGACCTCATCTTGAGTAGGACATGTAATGTTCGTATCGAAGGATGCTCTAGCTAAATCTCCAGGCTTAGCATCCTTCAATACGCCACTTGCAGCGGCTACTCAGGATGAGGCTAATCAGGCATTGAATTATCGCAACAATCATAAACATCTTTGCACTTCTTAAGCGCCCTGCTTAAATCGGCAGCGGATGTTTATCCATCTCCACAATCATTCGGCTTATTCCTTGCTCGAAGGCGCGTTGAAGATCGAGAAATTGATCGAACTCGCGGTGGCCGGCGGCATGCCCGCCGTGGCGCTGACTGATACGAATAATTTGTTCGGGGCGCTGGAATTTGCGGAAAAAGCCCGTAAGGCTGGCCTGCAGCCGATTATCGGTCTGCAACTGGATATGGCACGACCATGGGGCGCCAAAGGAATAGAAAGCCGCAACGCGAATATGATCCCGCGCGATCAGCTGGTGCTGCTGGTGCAGAACCAAACGGGTTACAACAACCTGCTGGATATTGTCACCGAACCTTATTTGCAACGCGAGGGCGGCGATGCCCCGCCGCTATCTTTAGAATACTTGCAAGGCCGTACGGATGGTTTGATTTGTTTAGCTGGTGGCTATAAAGGCTTGCTCGGCCAAGCGATGCTGCATAAGCAAAATGAAGCGGTTGGCCATATTAGTGCACAATTGGAAACATTATTTCCGAACCGCTTATATATTGAATTGCAACGCCATGGCTTGCCGCAAGAACGGCAGATTGAAACGCGGTTGATTGAGCTGGCCATAGCGCAAAATCTACCTTTGGTCGCCAGCAATGATTGTTATTTCGCCACGGCTAATGAGTATGAGGCGCATGATGCACTGCTGTGTATCGCGGGCGGGCGTTATGTGGTGGAGGAAGAACGCCGCAAGGAAACGCCGCAACATTATTTCCGCAACAGCGCCGAAATGGTCAAACTGTTCGACGATGTACCCGAGGCGATTGCTAATACTGTGCAAATCGCGATGCGATGCGCTTACGCGCCATCTAAATCTGAACCCACTTTGCCGCCCTTTCCTGTCGCCGCCGGGCAAACCGCTACTGATGCATTGAAAGAGCTGGCGTATGAAGGGTTAAAGAAACGTTTGTCATCCCGGCTTTGTGCCGGGATCCAGAATGGACAGCAGAATAGTTCTACAAGTAATGACCAGTCCCAACCCCAGATCTTGGCACAAGGCCGGGATGACAAGAAAGTCTATTGGGACCGGCTGGATTTTGAGTTGGACGTTATCAATCAAATGGGGTTTCCTGGTTACTTTTTAATTGTCGCCGATTTTATTCAATGGGCTAAATCGCAAGGTATTCCGGTTGGCCCTGGCAGGGGTTCAGGCGCGGGTTCAGTCGCTGCTTGGGCGCTGATGATTACCGATTTGGATCCGCTACAATTCAATTTACTGTTTGAACGTTTTTTGAATCCAGAGCGCGTATCAATGCCGGATTTCGATATCGATTTCTGCCAGGACCGGCGGGATGAGGTGATTAATTATGTGCGCGAAAAATATGGCGCGGAATATGTCGCGCAAATTATCACTTTCGGAAAATTGCAGGCGCGCGCGGTGCTGCGCGATGTGGGCCGCGTACTGCAGGTGCCTTATCCGGTCGTCAACCGCATCAGCGGTTTGGTGCCGAATAACCCCGCCAATCCAGTGACTTTGGCCGAAGCCATAGAAGGCGAACCGCTATTCCGCGAACGCATGGATGAAGATCCTACTGTGGCACGTATGGTGGATATTTCGTTGAAGCTGGAAGGATTATACCGCCATGCCTCCACGCATGCGGCCGGCGTGGTAATTGGCGACCGGCCATTAAAAACCCGTATTCCAATTTATCGCGATCCGAAATCGCCCATGCTAGTGACCGGTTTCAGCATGAAAGATGTTGAAAATTCTGGCCTGGTTAAATTTGATTTTCTGGGTTTAAAAACACTGACCGTATTGCAAGAAGCCGTGCGGTTAATTGCCGAGCGCGGCACGCATATCGATGTGCTGAACCTGCCGTGGGAAGATGAACCGACTTTTGCGATGCTGTCACGCGGCGAAGCCAGCGGTGTGTTCCAGCTGGAGAGTTCGGGCATGCGCGATACGCTGCGCCGCCTGAAGCCCAACCGGTTTGAAGACATTATCGCGCTGGTCTCGCTGTATCGCCCAGGACCGATGGATAATATTCCAAAATACTGTGCCGTGAAAGACGGCACCGAGGAGGCGGATTATCTGCATCCATTGCTTGAACCCATTCTGAAAGAAACCTACGGCATCATGGTTTATCAGGAACAGGTGATGCAAGTGGCGCAGGTGCTGGCCGGGTATTCGCTTGGCGGCGCGGATTTATTACGCCGCGCGATGGGTAAGAAAATTAAAGAGGAAATGGCCGCGCAACAGGCGCAATTTGTCAAAGGGGCAGCAGCGAATAATGTGGATGCGAAAACGGCGGCTTATATTTTTGAGCAGGTTGATAAATTCGCCGGTTATGGTTTCAACAAATCGCACGCGGCTGCCTATGCGCTAATTGCCTGGCAAACCGCGTATTTAAAAGCGCATTACCCAGTCGAATTTATCGCCGCTTTGATGACGCTGGATTTAGGCAATACCGATAAATTATCGTTGTTTAGGCAGGAATTAAAACGGCTTGATATACAATTACTACCGCCATCGATTAATCACAGCCTACCGCTCTTTGGCGTTGAAAATCATGTCGATGGCAAGCTCGCGGTCCGTTATGCCTTGGGCGCGATTAAAGGTGTGGGCGCCGAAGCGATGCGGGCTGTGGTGGCCGAGCGCGAACGGAATGGCAAATTTAAAGATTTGCAGGATTTAGCCAGCCGCACCGTAAAATTGGGAATGAGCAAAAGGCAGTGGGAAGCGCTAGCTGCCGCCGGTGCGTTCGATGATTTATGCGGCGGCAAACGGTGCGCGGCCAGCGAAGCCGCCGAAACCTTTTTGCGTTACGCGCAAAATCGGGCCGAAGAAGCAGCGCAAGGGCAGATTAGTTTATTCGGCGATGCCATCGCCATCCCCGCGCCGCCACTGCCGCAGGTGAAGGAATGGCCGAACCTGTATAAATTGCAGCAGGAATTTAGTGCGATCGGATTTTTCTTGTCTGCGCATCCATTGGATAGTTATGGCCGCGCCCTGCGGCAACTGGAAGCGGTGGCCAGCCATGAGGTTGGTGAGCGCGTGACGCAAGGCAAAGGCGCACGCTTGCCGATGGCGGGGATTGTGACCAGCGTGAATATCAAAACCGCGAAATCTGGTAATAAGTTTGCGTTTGTGGGTTTATCAGATGGGACGGGTACTTATGAAATTACACTGTTCAGTGAAGTGCTAAGTATTGCGCGGGAATTATTGGTGGAAGGCAATGCGCTGTTATGCACAGTGGATGCCGCCGCGCATGAAGATAGTTACCGGCTAACCTGCAGCCAAATTCGCAAACTGGATGCCGTGGTGGCCACCCTGCCCGACCGGCTAGAATTTACTGCGCTGGGGCTGACTGATTTGCAAAGTTTACAGGAACGCTTGGGCGATGTGCCACCTGGCAAAGCGGAATTAATGATTTTGCTAAATTGCGGCGATGGCACACAGGCGCAAATTCTATTACCGCAAAAGTTTCAATTGCAAGCGCTGAACGAAGCCATTGCGGCTTAACTTAACCGTCATCCCGACGAAAGTCGGGATCCAATGACAAAAATCATCACGCGCAGCGTGATACAAAATAGTTATTAAAGTAGTTTTGAGCGCCTGCGGCGCGCATTGTAAACCACTGGATCCCGACTTTTGTCGGGATGACGGTTAAGTTAAGCTGCTTTGCTTAATTTAACGATCGACGCATTTAAACGGCTGAGCATGCGTGATGCGGTGTTTTTCTTTAAAACACCTTTGCTCACGCCACGTTGAATTTCCGGCATAGCGGCTTGGAAAGCAGTTTGCGCTTCAGCAGCATTGGCCGCAATAACCGCATCACGCACTTTACGCACGAAAGTGCGGATCCGGCTTTTACGCGCGGTATTTACTTCTTCCCTGCGCGCATTGGCGCGGATACGTTTCTCTGCAGATTTATGATTAGCCATTGTCTGTATAAAATAGCCGTAAAGGCCTCCCTTGAGTCAAGCTTTTCATAACTTAATATTGATACCTGCTTATTTCAAGGCAGCGTTTAAAGTGTGCTGCGACTTAGACGTTTTTGGTACGGTCACTCTAATATTAGTTATTGAATTATACCAAATCTCACGAGAGCCTTTGCCGGCTCGCGACAATTCAAAACCGTGTTCGCGCAAAATACGACAAATTTTTGGATAATCATTTTGGGTCACGAACCTAGTTTATGCTCAATAAATACAAATGAAAGCAGTTTTTTAATGGAGAGTAAAAATTTCTGTATTTCGTTCCGAAGCGAATAACATATGAATTGGCAGGTTATTTTCTGAAATTAACAAATCTTGCGCAAGCTCAGTTGCAATTTGCATAAAATCATTCAAATCAGCAGCTTCCACTACTAATCTAGGCACATTTGTGTCAACGGTATACCATACTTTAACTTCGTTATGCCAACCGGCACGAATATGATACTGATTTTGTGACACAAGCTATTTTGGCAGAATTAGAAATAATTTTCAATCTTAAACCAATAAATCCCGTCTTACAATTGGCAGGTTTTCCACCAGTTTATCTTGAATTAGCCAATCCACCTTACCATCGGCGGTGACATAAACAGTGGAGCGGTAGAGATCATACAAAGCCAAATCAACCAAATCGATGCGGAAACCGCCATCTTCATAAGCGGCGGTTAGGCGGGCGGGCTCGATATGCTCCAGCACACGGGCTTTATCGATATCGGTGGCATCGGGGGCCCAAGGTAGATCGTTCACGCTTTCAATAATAAAACGCTGGCCTTCAGCAGTGAACACAAAATCGGTAAAAAACTTTAAATAAGCAACCACATAACCCGCTTCGAGGTTGAGTGGCGCCACGCGGTTGACCTCGTAAATCGGCTCCACCGTCCAATCAATCACATAGACATCGCCCGGGCGCACCAGGGCATATTTGGAATAAGGCGGCGTGGCAGCCAGATTGGTCAGCTCGATCGCATAGAAATCTTTGTAAAAAGGGAGCTGGCGGACTTTGCCGGTGGTTGCTGGGGGCGGATCGAAGCGCACTGGTTCGATATATTCATTCACTTTTTTAAGAATGCCGCGCAAACGTTCGGCGGGCAAATCTACCCAATCAGGCAGGCCAACGGGCACATAACTAATTTCGCCAACCGGATGGTGTGCTTCACTCATAAACCCAAGAATCCCTGCATTAAGGTATACGTGTTAATATTCCGCCGGTAAAGCGTCGTTGCCGTATAAATTTTAGCTTGGCGAGATAATCTTAAGAATTTATGACTTTGACAGGAATTTAACCGATAAATTGTTCGGCTAAAATTCTTTCCTCTAAGTGTTGACCGGCATCAAATAGTAAATTCAGGCTAATACTGCGGTCTTCCTGCACCGAAACCCGTTTAACATCGCGCACTTCCACAGAATCGGCCACGGCGCTGACCGGGCGTTTGTTGGCTTCCAAAATATCAATTTGGATATCGGATTGATGCATCAGCAGCGCGCCGCGCCAGCGCCGGGGGCGGAAAGCATTGATGGGGGTGAGGCCAATTACATTGGCTTGCAGCGGAATAATCGGGCCATGCGCCGAAAGGTTATAGGCCGTGCTGCCCGCCGGGGTGCTGACAATCACGCCATCGCCAATCATTTCTTTCAGGCGGGTTTGATTATCGATCCGAATACTCAGTTTGGCAGCCTGCCGCGTTTCACGCAGCAGCGAAACCTCGTTAATTGCCAATGCTTCGACAACGGTGCCGTCGACCCGCTCGGCCTGCATCCGCAAAGGATGTAGTATCACTTTTTCGGTGCTGGCAATGCGCTGCGGCAAATTATCGACCCGAAAATCATTCATGAGAAAGCCAACTGAACCGCGGTTCATGCCCATTACGGGCACATCCAACACATGATAGGTATGCAGGGTTTCCAACATAAAACCATCGCCGCCAATGGCAATAATCACCTCCGCATTTTGCGGAGTGACCTGGCCATATTGTTCGATCAATTGCGCGCAAGCCTTCTGCGCCGCCGGTTGCTTAGCGGCCAAAAATGCAAAGCGGATATGACGAACTGTCATGGCTTGTTTATGGCATAGGGCTTCTATAAAAACCAGATCCCAGTTTATCTAAGATAAAGAAGTTAAAATCTTGGCACCTATTTCCCGTCGCATTTGCCATTCTGACCAAAGACTGGCAAATCCTTCTGCTTCATCCAATGCTTTGGGCAATTGTTTGGGTGGGGAAACCTGATAAAATGTGCTTACCTGATCAGCCAGTCCGCAAACCGCAGTTGCCCAATCCTTTAAATGCACCGAAAAGCTTTTTTGCTGATTATTACTAATTATAATATGATTCCTATGATGAACGATATTTATATTGATACCATTCGGACATTCCATAATTGCCGTTGCAAACTCTTCACCATCTTTCGCCTTAAGCATTAAATTACCACAACAAGTTATTAAATAATCACCAACAGAATTTATTCTATCTAAAGTGTGATCATGATCAAGTGTACGCAAAAAATGTAAAGCGGTTGCGCTTAAAGTGAAAGCACTACGACTTTCATCACATAAAATGTAATCATCGATTTTGAAAATTAAAAAACCATGCGCGCATAAATCATCAACCGCAGGATATTCAGTTAGCCAATGTAAATTTTGTGCTTTTAGCAGCACCATGTTAATGCACGCCGGTGCTTTTTTCCAGCAGCGTATGCCAGCGTTTTTCGATGAGACCGGCTTCATAAACGAGGCGGGCGGATTCGCCCATGGTGCGGCCCAAGCGCGGCAAGGCATTGGTGATATCGGTGGACCAATTATCCATGCCGACAGTTAGCAAATGTTCGCGGATTTCATCGTCAAAAATCATATATTCGCGCACACCCACGCGGCCGCCGCCAATTTTTGGCACCAATGCTTGGGTCACAATCATGCGCAAAGTCTCCATCATCGCATAACCGCGCTCGACCCGTTCGGATGAATCAAACATCGACATCATGCGGCGCACGGTGGCAGCCACACCGGTGGTATGCGCGGTGGCATAAACCGCATGGCCGGTTTGCCCGGCTTCAACGGCAGCGGTCACTGTTTCACGGTCCCGCACTTCCCCCACTAAAATAATATTGGGTTTACGGCGCAATGCATTGCGCACACCAGCGGCGAAATCCGGTAAATGGCGCGGGATTTCGGTTTGGGAAACCAGGCTTTTTTCCGATGCGATGGCGTCATAAACATACTCAATAGGCGCTTCATAGGTCAGCATTTTGCCGCAACCTTCCGGCCGTTCGATCAGCATGCGGTTACCGGCAGCGAGCAGGGTTGATTTACCACTACCCGTTGGACCGGTGACCAAAATCATGCCCTGGCGCGGGGCCCAATTGGCGATGATTTCGGGTTCAATATTCAATTGTTCCATCGTGGGCGGCAGGGTCGGCAAGGCCCGCATGGTCACTTGCACGGCATCACGACCACGACTTAAAATCGCCGTTATATTCACGCGGAAGCGAATACGCGTCATTCTATCTGGCTTAATCTCATAGGATAAATCGAGATCTCGGCCGCTGGCGAGTTTGGCGGAAGCATCGGCGCCATAAATCCGCGCTAAAAACACGGTCATATCCGCGCCATCAATCGACCGGCGCGTAGCGGTGCGCAACGCACCATCAACCTCCATATAAATCGGCCGGTCGGTTTGAATTGTAATATCGGAGGCGCGTTGTTCGACACACCATAGAAACAGTGGATCGAGATCTTCCTCGCGGAAACGCATCGGCTCGTTTGGCCAGGTCGCCACCATTTCCTGGCGGGCACCCGTGAAATCGATCGACTGGGTGGCTAGCGCGGAGTCGAGACTGAAATCGGTTGCCATGTATTCGCCTGGTTCAATAATTGTGGCTCGCCCGTGATTTCCACTGCGCGGTCGCCAATCCGCATTTCAACGCCGCCGCCGGAGACGCCGCGATCCATCATAATTGCCACTGGCTGGCTGATCATCGCCTGCGCCAATAATTTACGGTAGCGCACCATGCCGGTGAAATCATTATTCAGCCGTGTCATATCATCGTTGAAAATATCTTCAGCCTGTTTAATGCCGTTCAGCCAGCCTTCAGCGACCCATTTTTCCCAGTTCGCACGCTCTTCAGGGCCTTTTGGTAATAACACATCCGGCGGCGCTTCGGGTTTTTGCCATTCGCGTTCGATATAGGTGCGCCACTCCCGCGCGGTCGGCACCAAGCGCGCATTGCGGGTCACTTGTAAAATTTTATCCGCAATCACCGCATGTTGGCCTTCATCTTTAATATCCAATGCATCGATTGCTTCGCCCACAATCGGCGGTTCGATATACAAACCACCTGGCGCACCAATCAGTAATTGGCGGAAGGAATAAACGCGGTCGAGCGGATCGGAAAAACGTTTTAAGCGCTGGCGAATTTCATAGGTGCGCCAGGCTAGTCCGCCGCGGGCGCCATAAGATAACGCAGCTTCGCGCTGGGCATCATGCCGGATTTGCAGGCCGGGGGCGGGTTTATCGCTATCATCCCCACTGACATCCAAAGATTGCAATTGGTCAATGGTGGGCGGTTTTTCGGTGCTGGTGGTGGCGCTGATCCCGGGGTCGCTGACTGTGCCGCCACCATCGGCTTGCTGATCCATTTGGGATTGAAACAGATTTAACTCGGCCTGCGCCTGTCCGGCCACCAAACAGCCAAGCGCTACCAATAATGGCCAGCGGCGTAACTTCATGGCTTAGAGCCCACCATTCGGATCAGCGGCTTTGTATTTTAAATCAATCCGGCGACCGGCGGGATCAACCTGCAAATCGATAAACTGCGTGGCTTGATCGCCGATCGAACGCAAGGCATCCAGCACCGGCCGATCGCGCTGTTCAATCCGCACGATCACTGGCACTTTGGGCTGGGTGCCAATCACGACAAAACGGTAATTTAATTGCTGCGCAAGGTTCGCTAGCAAGCTTTCCGCTGGGCCAGTCCAACTGATCGTTACATTGCGCTGTAATTCAGACGGTGCGTAACGGATAGTGGGTTCTGGTTTCGGTGGGGTTTTCGTTTGTTCGACCCGCGCAAGATCTTGCAAGGCTGAGCTGGCTTTATCCGCAGACTCGGCAATGCGTAGCGCGATGGGGTCGTTATCGGCGACCAGCGCGCGTTCGGAAGCAAAGGTGCAAGCGCTGGTCGCACTCAACAGTCCCAATAACAACCCCAAATATAACCAGCGTGGCGCCATTCGCATGAATCTCTCAACTCTTAATAACTCAAACCAGCCTAAGGCGCAAATTTGCTAATGCAAACGATTTGACCGTTGCACCCTACACCTTTTAAGCAATGATATGGATTTATACCAAACACTGTATGACAGCATCATTAAGGTTATCGCCGCTGCCACGAATTTAGCCCCTGATGATACTGCCCTGGCCCGCGTCGCTTTGGAAACCCCGCGCGATGCCAGCCACGGTGAAGTAGCCTTGAATGCGGCGATGGTGTTGGCTAAACCTTTGGGCTTAAACCCGCGCGCCTTGGCTGATAAGTTGTTGTTGGAATTACAGAAGTTACCAGAAATTATTACAGCCAGTGTGGCTGGGCCTGGTTTTATCAATCTAACCCTGCAACCGGCCTTTTGGCAGCAGGTGGTGCCCGCTGCGGTGAATGCCGGCGCGCAATTTGGCTGGCAAAATGTGGGCCAGGGCCAGGCAGTGAATGTAGAATATGTGTCCGCCAATCCCACCGGTCCCCTGCTCGCTTCCCATGCGCGCGGCGCGATTTTGGGGGATGTAATTGCCAATTTGCTGCAAGCCACCGGTTATCAGGTCACCAAAGAATATTATATTAATGATGCGGGCGCACAGGTGGATGTGCTGGCGCGCTCGGTGCATTTGCGTTACCGGCAGTTACTGGGCGAGGATATTGGCGAGTTTCCGAAGGATGCCTATCCTGGAGATTATCTGATCCCGATTGCGCAAAGTATTAAAGATGCGGATAACGATCAGTGGATAGGTAAAGCAGAAAGCGAATATCTGCCGCATTTCCGTGCCACCGCCATCAATCAATTAATGGTTTTAATCAAAGCGGATCTCGCTTCGATCAACATCGTGCATAATGTGTTCACGTCTGAGGCGGAATTGGTGCGCAGCGGCATGGTGCAAGCGGCGTTTGATGAGTTGCAAACGCGCGGGTTGATTTATAACGGGGTATTGGAGCCGCCCAAGGGCAAAACGCCCGATGATTGGGAACCGCGGCCGCAGGATTTATTTAAGGCCACTGAATTTGGCGATGATGTCGACCGGCCGTTGAAAAAATCGGATGGGTCTTGGACCTATTTTGCCAGCGATATTGCCTATCACTTTGATAAGTTTAAACGCGGCGCGACGTTGTTGGTGGATGTGTTTGGCGCCGATCATGCCGGTTATGTGAAGCGGATTGAAGCGGCGACCAAGGCGGTGAGCAACGGCCAAGCTAAAGGCGAAGTGGCGGTATGCCAATTGGTGCGTTTGCTGCAGGATGGCCAGCCGGTTAAACTATCAAAGCGTGCTGGCAATTTGGTGTTTTTATCCGATGTGATTGAAGCGGTGGGCAAAGATGTGATGCGTTTATATATGCTGACGCGCGATCACAACCAATCACTGGATTTCGATTTCAAAAAAGTGACCGAGCAATCAAAAGACAATCCCGTTTTCTATATTCAATATGCGCATGCGCGGATTTGTTCGGTGCTGCGGCATGCGGCTGAGCAATTTAGTGCGCATGAATTAAGCGCAGCTGCGCTTGTTCAAGCGGCATTTAATCAATTGAATGATCCCGAAGAAATTGCACTGATCCGCCTGCTGGCCAGTTGGCCCAAAACCTTGCGCGGTGCGGCCTTGGCGCGGGAACCGCACCGCATTGCCTATTATTTATATGATCTGGCCCAGCAGTTTCATCAGCTATGGAACCACGGGCGCGACCAAGCGGAATTGCGTTTCATTATCGCCGAGCAGCGTGAACTAACTTATGCGCGCTTGGCCTTATTGAAAGCGACGCAGAATACACTGCAATCAGCACTCGCGCTGATTGGGGTGGAGCCGATTGAGCAGATGTAAATTTAATTAAGCGTGAGGTGACAGACCATCTGTTTTACCATAATTGCCTAAGTCAGTCGCACCTAAAGTATGGTGATTATGGCCATGGCAGCCCATCTCGGTGCCAGTAACTCTAATTTCTTCAGTAATACCTGCAGCTTTGCGTACTGCATTAATCTGCCTTGCGACATCCTCTGCATCTATCGTTGCTACTTTCAAAAAGCTTTCACGACTGGGTGCGGTGCTTAATCCACTTAAACGCACCATGGTAAAACCACTGCCATCACCACTTTCACTGGGTTGATAAGGTTGGATGCAAACAACTGCAGCAGCTGCAATAAAAATTTGCCTTTGCTTTTCAATACCCCCGTCCAGAAAAATACTCTCAAATTTAACAAAGCCGCTGCTTACTGATGAATATGCCTCAGCCATAATATCGAATGTTTTAGAAAAATGATCGCTATGTGTTCCATCACTGGTGTAAATACGTGATGCCTTAGGCTCACCATTTATGCCATTACCTGGAAAATCGTTTAATAAAGCGATTACAACTGCTTCTTCAGTATTTACTTTTGTCATCTCTAAAATCTCCTTGTTTTGTATGCACCTTTGCCTTGTAACTATTATTATGGCAAGCATTAATTCTTAAAATAATCCACCAAACCCTTCGCCATTTTTTCGCTGATCCCATCGACCATCATTAAGTCTTTCACCCCAGCCTCACGCACGGCTTTGGCGGAGCCGAAATGCATCATCAAGGCCTTTTTGCGCTTGGCACCGATGCCAGGTACAGCGTCTAAGCCCGTATCACGAATGGCTTTTTCACGGCCGGCACGATGGGTGGTGATGGCAAAACGGTGCGCTTCATCGCGTAAGCGTTGCAAATAATACAATAAGGGGTCTTGCGCGGGCAGCATAAAGACAGGCCGGTCGCGCATATAAAATTCTTCGCGGCCGGCATTACGTTCCGGCCCTTTGGCGATGCCGACCACGGTGATATCGAGCTGATATTCATCGACAACAGCCTGCGCCACCCCCAATTGGCCTTTGCCGCCATCGATTAGCCAGAGATCGGGCTTCACCACGGTTTCATCGGCCTGGGCAATACGCTCGGCCCGCCGCGTCAGCATGTCGCGCATCATGGCGTAATCATCGCGGCTATCTGGCAGATCTTTCATCGCATATTTGCGGTATTCCTTGCGGTTGAGCCCATCGGCGCAGGCGACCACCATCACGCCGTAAGGATGGGTGCCTTGCAGATGGGAGTTATCAAAAATTTCAATCCGGTTTGGCGGTTTAGCGAGACCGAAACATTCCACCATGCGGGTTAGCATTGCCGATTGTTTTTCGCGCGTGGCCAATTCGCGGGCCAGTGCTTCCGCGGCATTGCGCTGCACTTGCATAATCAATTCAAACTTTTCGCCGCGCTGCGGTACATCGACTTTGACCTTAAAACCCGCCTGCTGGCTGAAAGCATCTTGCAATAGGGTTTGCACTGGCGCGAGGAGTGGATCGAGATATAATTGCGGCGGCAAGGCGTGATCGACATAGAATTGCATCAAGAAACTGGGCAGCACTTCCATGCGGTCTTGTTCAATTTCCAAATTTAGGAAAAACGGTTTGTTGCCGAGCGAGGTGCCGCCGCGATAGATGAATAATTGCAAACATAATTGATCGCCTGCCTGGTGCAGGCCCCAGCAATCGGCATCATTCATGTTGGGCAGATGCACCAATTGGCGGCGGAAATTGCTGCTAAGCGCTTTGAGCCGGTCACGCCACATGGCGGCTTGTTCGTAATCTTTGTTTTCCGCTGCCACTTGCATTTGCGCGGCCAATTGTGCCTGCACATCGCTGCTGCCGCCTTTTAGATAGGCTTTAGCTTGACGTACTTGTTCACTGTAAGCAGCGGGTTCGACCTTGTTTACGCAGGGCGCGGTGCAGCGTTTGATGTGATATTGCAGGCAGGGCCGCGTGCGGGCGGCAAAATACGCATCGCTGCAATTACGCAGCATAAAGCCTTTTTGTAGCACTTCGATCATCGCATAAAGCGCACTGCCGCTGGCAAATGGCCCGAAATAATCATGCGGCTGTAAGCGCGAGCCGCGGTATTTGGATAAAGCGGGGAATTCGTGATCACCGCTGAATTTAAGCAGCGGGTAAGAACTGTCATCTTTCAGCAGTACATTAAATTTGGGCCAATGCTCTTTGATTAAACTGGCTTCCAGTAATAATGCCTCGGCCTCGCTTTGCGTGACCGTAAACATCATCTGCGTGGTTTGGCTGACCATTTGTTGGAGCCGGCGCGGCAGGCGGGTAATTTGTGTATAGCTTTGCACGCGTTTAGGCAGATTTTTCGCTTTGCCAATATATAAAACATCTTCTTTGGCGTTCAGCATGCGGTAAACACCTGGCAGTGCTGGCAGCGTGGCCGCAAATTGCCGAATAATCTCTGCCCCTATTTGAAAACTGACTGGTGCTGCCATGCGCTTTTATATGTAGGGATAAAATAAAAAAGCCGCCACCAAACGAATTTGGCAGCGGCTTTTTGTAAAATTAAAACGCTTAAGCAGATGCTTGCTGCGCTTCGGCTGGTGCTTCCGCAGCGGGCGGCTCGATCATCACACCATCCGCACGGCGCATCGGGATATGATAAGCGACCGATGCGTGATATGCGCAATAGGGAAAGCTTTCTGCACGGTTAGCCCCGCAGAAATGAAATTCCTTACTGCGTGGATCGCCGACCGGCCATTTGCAATGCTGTTCGGTCAGCTCGATTAAATCAACCGCGTAAGCAGAACGCTCAACGGGTTCGATGTAACGCGGACGGGCGATAGGCCGCGGCGTCCGTGCAGTGTTGCCACTGCGGCGTGAAAGACTGGATGCTGGTTTCGGTCCGACTTTACGCGTGGTCCGGCCGGATAAGCCAAGGCGATGTGCCTTGCCGATCACGGCGTTACGCGTCGTGTTCCCTAATTCCTGAGCAATGCGGCTGGCACTTAAACCTTGCTGCCACAATTGCTTCAACATCTCTTCCCGTTCTGGGGTCCAATTCATGATTACCTCGAGTGAGTTCCAACATATACGAATCGATTCTCGAATCAACTACCAGATTTGGTTTTTGCGATTTTTTTTTCGCAATGTCGTTTTTGCCACAATTGACTTTATGAAATGTAAGCCGCGCTTGGTCTAAATGGTTACGTGCGCAAAAACTTTTTTCGCGCTATAAAAAAGCATGTACGCGGAACGGCCGCATGTGTTGGTGGTGGATGACGATGCGCGCATCCGGCAATTGCTATGCGAGTATTTAATCAAAGAAGGCATGACCGCGCTGCAAGCGGCGAGTGCGGCTGAAGCCACAATATTGCTCGCGCAATTCAGTATCGATATTTTGGTGTGCGATGTGATGATGCCGGAACAAGATGGCCTGACCTTCATTCAACAACTCCGCCAAGGTTTAAATAATATACCGGTATTGATGTTGACCGCGCGCGGCGATCCCAATGACCGCATTATCGGCCTGGAAGCGGGTGCCGATGATTATCTGCCCAAACCGTTTGAACCAAAAGAACTGTTGCTGCGCCTGCATGCCCTGCTGCGCCGCACGCGCAAGAACACCGATACCGGCAGCCAGCGGCTGACAATCGGGAATTGGCAGTATGATTGGCAGGCTTACCGCTTATATCGCGGCGAAACAGTCATTCAATTGACGGATATGGAAGGGAAATTGTTTAAACTGCTGACCGATCATTTAGGCCAGCCTGTGACGCGAGATCAATTATACCAAGCTTTGGGGTTAAGCGGCTCAGCTCGCACAGTCGATGTGATGATCGGCCGTTTGCGCCGTAAAATTGAGCTTGATGCCGAAACACCGCAACATTTGCTAACCCTGCGCGGCAAAGGGTATCAGCTGCGCAGTTAAAACACTTAACCTCATCCTGCGATCCGCCATTACCTGACTATTCAGAATGAGGTAATATAGTAAACAATAAATTTAAGAATCGAAAAAGCCGAGGCTAGGTTCCAGTTTTTCAAAAGTACGGCTCATGGCATAGGCTGGGCTGAACCATAAGGGTAAATGCCCATAGACGATAGAGAGCTGCAATTCAGATGCCGTTTCACTCATTTTTTTAATAGCTGCAAAATACAGCGCGACGGCCAAGCCGCTCCGATCAGCACCAGCCTGGCAATGGATAAGCAATGGTTTTTCGGCACTGCGCATTACTTCGATTAATTCTGCAGCGCGCGCTGCGGTCAGCTCATGTTTGGCTGACATCCGAAAATCGGTGTGAATGATATGATTGGTTTTAGCCTCTGCCACTTCCTGATCATACCAAGCTTTACCCGTGTTATCACCGCGTAGATTGATGATGGTTTTAATCTGATATTCATGAGCATAATGGGCGATGTCGCCAGGTTTTAACTGGGCGGAGCGGTATAATTCGCCAGGCAACACTTCATGAAAATTACCGCTGAGATGCAATGCGCCCAAATACAAACCGATTAAACTTAAAATGGCTAATATGCCTACCGCCATAAATAGAGCGACACGCCGAGATTGGTTAAATCGTTTCATCTAGTCAGCATAATGTTGCCTTTCTGCAACAGCAAGCATGGTGGCGTGGCTCAAACAAAAACCCGCCAGATTGCGCTGACGGGTTCGTTTAACCGCAAGGTTAAGTGATTTTTATTATCAGCCGGAACAAAAATCACTGGTTACTTTACCCCATTATGGGATGACTTGGACGTGTGCTCAGGCACCGGCTTGCCTGATGCACATCAACGGAAGGAGTAATCCCCCACCATTGTCGTTACCTTGTTTAGGCCCATAATGAGGTTAAGCATGCTATCCTTTGCGTTCGACATTGGACCACCTCCTTCCTTGGTTATTGGTTGATACGCTATATTTTGGCATTCACCGTGCCTACGTCAAGGGCAGTTGGCTTATTATAGCAAAATATTTTTACAGATCAGTTTTGTCACAAAAATGACATGCGCAATGCCGAATCTAAAGCATAGCGTGTAATGTTGGTTTAGTAGGTTTAAGCAGCATTGGGATGACCCTGGCGACAATGTTATTAGCCAACGGCACCAAAAGGTGATTAACTGCCTGAACCCCGCCTTAGAAAAATCTGGCCATAAGGTTACCATTTTGCACGATCCAGTAGCGATTTTAATGGATAAAATGACTTTCACCACCGCTTTGGCGGCGTGAATATTGACTTGATTGCCAAAAACCGCTTTGAAGACACGCAAAAAATAGCCGGTGAAATGGCGGCCATTGGCAAATTTTTGTTTGGTTATGAATTTGAGAAAACTGCTTTTGCCGAAAATTTCAAAGACAAGTTTGAAGCGCTATACGAACGGTCACCCGATCATGTCATGGCCATCGCTGCAAATGGGTTATTCAATACCTTCGGCAAACCCCAGCGACCATTGTCAGAAACTGAATATCTATCATCGCTTTTCTATTTTATTGAAGCGGCGGCGATTAGCGGCATTCAAATTCCAACCTTGTTAAAAGTGCATAAAGCAGTGCTTAAACGCTTTGAAGCGCAAACTACTTTTGCGCTGCATTTCAGTTAGCCATTGGCTGTAGCAATAGTTGTTCGACTAGCAATTCGGGCGGTACGCCGCCGCGTTTGCCTTCCGCTTCCAGTAAATATAATTGCGCCATCGCGCGCTGTAAGTTTTTAAAACTCCAGCGCTGTACCTGTTGTTTAAATTTTGGCGCTTGTTTGAAGAACACTGGTGGCTGTAACGCGTCAACTGCGGCTTCCAAATGATCGCCCTGGCCCATTTGCATTTGCACCTGGGCAATCCGTTCAGCATGGCGCAGCGTGTTGCGGGCAATCACGGTAAAAGAAATTTCTTCCTGCAATAATTTGGTGAGCAGCGGGGCCATTTTGGCCGGTTGCTGATCCCCCCAGGCATAAACCCATTCTTCAAGCGAGGCGGCGGTATGATCAATACAAATCGCCGTCACATCGGCCTCAGAGATAGTGTCGGCACCTGTATTGGGCGGGCCCATATAAGTAAACAGCTTTTCCAGCTCACTCCGCGCAATTTGCCGGTCGCCAAGCAGGGATGGCAATAAACGCTGCCGCGCATCCGGCGCAATGCGCCAGCCACTGGTTCGCAACGCATCATCCAATAATTTACCGGCACTTTGCGCATCATCCGCATAACATGGCAGGGCACCGGCATTGCCAGCCGCTTCGCACAGCTTGCGCAATGGGCTACGCGGGGCCAGCTCGTCCGCTTCAATAATCGTGATGGCCGTGTGGGGATCAGCGTCGCGCAGCAAGGCTTCGACCGCTTTAGTCACCCCATCACCACCGCCGCGGATCCACAGCAAGCGTTTGCCGCCAAAAAGTGACAGGGTTTGCGCTTCGGCCACCAATTGCGCGGGATCTTTGGCCACGCTATCGGCATCCAGCAGCGTGACCTGAAACGGATCAGCAATATTGTTATTCACCTGCTTGGCCAGCATGGCTGCGCGTTCCCGCACCAGCCCATGATCCGGCCCATAAACCAGTACTACCGCAATATGCGCCGGAATTGTCTGCAACCATTGCGCAATCTGATTAAACGCGATTTTCATGAATTGTTAGTATTGACATTAGCATAGCAAATTGCAAATGAAGGCATATGGAGTAAAAATGTCTATTGTTAGAATAATTAAAAAAAATACCGCCCTGTTCAAAACTTGCGACGGCCAGCGCTTTTGTTTTACTCGGTAGTGCAATCGTTGAACAATGCCAGAAAACACCAAATGTTCATGCGACAGATACTGTCGAGTTGATTGCTGTTTTCGGCCTTATGTTTTTTGGTCTGGGTGCTATCAGAGAATGGGGAACTGATGATACGGCTGCTTGCGAGCAGCGCTGGTCAAGACCTTTAGATTCTGATCCGCCATTATAATTTTATCTGCTAAATATATTGTCAGTATAACTGATTATTGAGGCCGCCAACGGGCGACCGAGATACTCATAATTAAACCGCCTCCGAAAGCAAACAGAAAAAAGAATTTTATTTTCTAATTTTTTTTGCTATGGTGCCAATACCGCTACTTTTGGTGCATTATATGTTAAGCACAATTTTTCCCACTTATAATGTTCTAGTAAGCGCCGGAACGCATAGTTAGTTAGCAGATCCATCCGAGCTGGCACGCCGCCTACAAAATTTAAAAAGCCCAGACAGTTTTCGACCCTTTCCAAAGCTGTTGGTTTAAAATTTTGTCTTTTTTTAGGCGGTAATTTTTCTTTGGTGTCACGCAGATTATTGGTTTCGAATACTTTTGGAATATTCAAAAATATACTCAGCACATCGGCAGCAGTTGCTATTTGGGCAATGACCAAGCCCATTTCATTTTTACCGCGATGGATGGCGCGCAAATTTTCTTGAAAGCATCGGACCGTGCTTAATGCATCATCGGCAGCCACCAAATCACTCACGTAATCAAAGCTGCCTACCTCCATCTTTTCACCTGTTACCGAATCTTTAACCGGCCATAACCGGTGTGGATTCATGCCAATAAATGGAATGGTCCCCGCAACTGCGTTCAGACAATCGATAATATCGGCATCGACCATGCCTACCGCCCGCGCATCTTCTACCACGCAGCGCATCGCCCGTAATTCCATGGCACATAAGGGTTCTGCCCAGCCTAAACTGCGGCGGTAATCATGCGATGCCATCGCCCCCACCATTTTCATGGCAATAGCAGGCGTGATTAGCGGGCCATCAATTTTGTTGCTTTCAATGGCTTTATTCCAGATGCCGATAAACACGATGGTGCCGATTACCGCTTCGCGAAAGTGATCATAGGTGTGATAGGCGGCTTTATCGTGCCGCGGTATTGTTTGGGTGCCAAAATCTTCCAGCCCGCAGCGGTCGGCACGCTGGGCGGAGCGGATCATAAAATTATAAATGGCGGAATCGACACTTTTTTTCTGATCGGCGAAATAATGGGTAACAATTTCCTCAATCGATGGCTTGTCCGTGCCTTCAATCTCTTTGAAGAGGATATGCAACGCCTCCGCAACCTTGGGCCAATCGCGGGGTCCATCATATTGCTCGATTATTTCGTTTAAATCCTGCTTCATCGAAATCTCTTAAATATCATTTATTTATACCATCTCGCAAAAGTTGAAGCAAACCCATAAATACTTGCAAGACATGAAACTTCTTCGACAAGCGTTCGTTTGGGTGCTAAGCCAATGGCATGTCCATTATGCCCGACCACTGGATCCGCAGCCAAGCGGCTGAAAACGCGATGATTGAGCCGTTTTTGGAGAAGCAAACGGGGCAAGGGGTCATTTCTTATGGTCTGTCGTCTTATGGCTATGATGCGCGGCTGGCAGATGATTTTAAGATTTTTACCAATATCGATAATGCAATTGTCGACCCCAAACAATTTGATGCGACCAGTTTTGTGGATCGCAAAACCGATATTTGCGTGATCCCGCCCAATTCTTTTGCGCTGGCGCATACGGTCGAATATTTCCGCATTCCGGATGATGTGCTGGTGATTTGCCTTGGCAAATCCACCTATGCGCGGTGCGGGTTGATTGTGAATGTGACGCCATTAGAGCCCGGCTGGGAAGGGCAAGTGACGCTGGAGATTTCCAATACCACGCCCTTGCCCGCCCGCGTTTATGCGCATGAGGGCATCTGCCAATTCCTGTTTTTAAAAGGCGACAGCCCGTGTGAAGTAACCTATGCCATGCGCAAAGGCAAATATATGGGCCAAAAGGGCGTGACACTGCCGCGCTTGTTGCAGAAATAGTCTGCAAGTATTTGTCATAGGCTTCTTCACCTGCTAAATTTAATGATATGCGTTACAATCGATTATCAGAAAATTATATTTTTCACCGTTTCGCACGCGATAATTGGGCTGCCGAAAATTCAAAACTAGTTGTTGAATTTATAGATGTTAAAACCGGACAGTTTTTAGCTTTAAGGTTTGATTATCTTGATTTGAATCGAATTGAATTTCTTGAACAAAACACCCAAGAGTCATTTTGGCAGGCGCATAACCATTATGTTGCCAGAAAGGAATTTGCAGAGGTGTTTACTAAATTTCTGGCTGAATTACCCGTTACCCATGAATGTTTAAAGCAGGGAATATTAACGCAAATTGCCAAAAAGCAAATTGCATCGATTGCTTTCGAAGGCACCGATGCCAGTACAGATTGTGAAACGCTCCATCAATTCAGCATTTTAGTGAAGGACCGCGACCATGCGGCAAAATTTTATCTGACCAATTCCGACCTGCAATTGTTACAAGAAAAAATTAAAGCCAATGCCAGCTGCTATCCCGCCAATAGCATTGCCCAAATTTTGGGCGCGCCACTCGAAACATCACAATTACGCCAGTTGAGCCTACATTCTCCCTAAATAAATTAAATTTCTATTCCCAGCGCTTTGGCGGCCGTAAAAATATCCTTATCACCACGGCCGCAGAGATTGACAACCATCAGATGTTCAGGCGGCAAAGTCGGCGCCAGTTTGGCCACATAGGCCAGCGCATGCGCAGGTTCCAGCGCCGGGATGATCCCTTCCAGTTTGCTGAGCAGCTGGAACATGGCCAGCGCCTCATCATCGGTCGCGCTGACATATTTCACGCGGCCGGTTTCGTGTAAATACGCGTGTTCGGGGCCGATACCGGGATAATCGAGGCCAGCAGAAATGGAATGGCCTTCGGTAATCTGGCCGTCTTCATCCTGCAGCAAATAGGTTAAATTGCCGTGCAGAATACCGGGGCGGCCGCCGGTGATGCTGGCGGCATGCTGGGCGGTGTGCGTGCCATGCCCGGCGGCTTCGACGCCATACATTTGCACGGTTGGCTCGCCCAGAAAATCATGAAACAGGCCGATAGCATTGCTGCCGCCGCCGATCGAGGCGACGAGGCTATCCGGCAACCGCCCTTCGGCCTCCAGCATTTGCGCGCGCGTTTCGCGGCCGATGATGCTTTGGAAATCCCGCACCATCATGGGGAACGGGTGCGGCCCGGCACTGGTGCCAATCAAATAATAGGTATCATGCACATTGGCGACCCAGTCGCGCAGCGCTTCATTCATCGCATCTTTCAGCGTGGCATTGCCGGAAGTGACGGGAATCACTTCCGCGCCCAGCAACTTCATACGGAAGACGTTAGGCTGCTGCCGTTCCACATCAGTCGCGCCCATATAAACCGTGCAAGGCAGGCCAAACAGCGCGCAAACTGTGGCGGTGGCGACGCCATGCTGGCCGGCGCCGGTTTCGGCGATAATGCGTGGTTTGCCCATGCGGCGCGCGAGCAAAATCTGTCCCATGCAGTTATTGATTTTATGCGCGCCGGTGTGGTTCAACTCGTCCCGCTTTAAATAAATCTTCGCGCCGCCCAAATGTTCGGTGAGGCGCGGCGCATAATATAGTGGTGACGGCCGGCCAATATAATGTGTCCAATAATATTGCAATTCTGCCCAAAAAGCGGGATCGGCCTTGCACGCCGCATAAGCCTGCTCTAACTCCAACACCAATGGCATCAACGTTTCCGCCACATACCGCCCACCAAATTGGCCGAAATGGCCGTTGGCATTGGGGGTGGTGTTGGGGCGAGTGGCGGCGGTCATGACAAAAACTTCATTGCCATGCCAATTGCAGCACAGCGTGATACAGTCTATAATAAGACAGATGCGTAACTCAAGTTTTCGGTATTGTTTCGCGGTTTTATTGTTTAGCGCCAGTTTGTTGGCGGGACCGGCAGGCGCCCAGCTGACCTATGACCATCGTAAAAATGGTAACCCGATTGGCACGGATACCGATCAGCAAACTCAAAAGGTTTTGAAGGAAAGCGTGGAAACTTTGAAGCAGGGTTTGCGCGCGGATTGGGTTTCCTTGTTTTTGTTATGGTATCGCACGCAAAATTCAATTGTCAGCACGGCTTTAAACAATCCCACTTCGCGCGATTCATTGATGAATTTTTTGGGCTGTGATTTTTACACGCTATACCGGCAGAATGACGTGCTGTGGCCGCAGCAGCAGCAAGCCATTTTAAACCATGTGAATAAATCGGCGCAAAATCCGGTGAAGCGGTTTCGCATGTTATTGCGGGCGCCGCTGGGGGCTTATAATCATCAGACCAGCGCTTTTGATTTCACGCCCATTAATGCCAAAGGGTTTAATGTGGTTTATCCTGAAAAAAAAGGGTTTGGTGTAGAAAGCAATTGCGAGAATTACACGGTAACCCCAATGGCCCCTTGGCCCAATATTTTTCAGGTGGTTTTTACCAATCCCGATTTTATTCAAACCCTGCCGGTGCCAGCTGAAAAAGCGGCGACGTTGCTGCAGGAACGGCGCAATGATAAGGGTGAGATTGACCGCAATATTTATATGGATATTGAAATGGATGTGGATGATTTTGCGGCCACCCCGGCCCATAATAGTGATAATAACAATATTTCAGTGCAATCATGGATTGCACATGTGCACGCCTTGCGCGCGGTGGCTTATGAAAATGAGCAGCGGAATATTATCGTCGGCCAATGGGGCTTTCAAAATGCGACTGCCGCCACCATGTTTACGCCGCTGGCTAAAACTCTAGATAAGCCCGCCCCTAAACAATTATCGGTAACGGATTTACCAGTTTCTAACTCAACACAGAAATGAAACTTCCAATACAGCAACAGACCTCATCCTGTGTAGCCGCATTGCGGCGTATCGTAGGATGCTTAGCCTGGATATATAGCTGGGATGGCCTTCGATACGTTCGCAAAGCGAACTATTCAGGACGAGGTATTTTACAATTTCAAAATAGCTTATTGCTGCGCGTGGGCAGCTTGTAGGCGGATCAATTCGCTTTTGACCTGCGCGGCCATACCAATACCGCCGGACTGCGTGATTTTTTTGGCATATTCCTGCACCAAGAAACTGCGGCCAATATTTTCACCCTGACCGCCATTGAACATACCATCTTGCGGTACAGTATCAAAAGCATATTTAAGCATTTCGCCGACAAACATGCTTTCATATTCTTGGGAGGCTTGATCCATTTTATTACTATCGGCGGCCGATAAGGTTTTACCAGCAGCATTGGCCGCGTTATTCACGCGGGCCTGGCTTTGCGCGGAGAGCGCCTGGCTGGTGGCCAGATCGGTATTCATGGCAGGGGTGGATAAATCGGCCATTAAATTACCTCAATCTCCGCTTGCATCGCACCAGCGGCTTTGATCGCTTGCAATATACTAATAATATCGCGCGGGCCAACTCCCAGGGCGTTCAAACCTTGCACCAGTTCTTGCAAGCTGATACCGCTATTCATCAGCGCCACTTTGCGGTCGCCTTGTTCATCCACTTGGATGGAAGTGCGGTCGACCACTTGCGTGGTGCCGGTTTCAGAAAACGCATTGGGCTGGGACACTTGCGGGGTTTCGGTAATTTTGATGGTCAAGTTGCCTTGGGAAATCGCCACCGTGCTCAAGCGGACTTTTTCACCCATCACAATCACGCCCGATTTTTCATCGATAATGACTTTGGCAATTTGGTCAGGGGTGACCGGCAATTGTTCAATATCGGCAATCAAACTGACCCAATCGCGGCCATCGGCAGGTTTGGACAGCACCACTTCCGCATTGTTTAACATTTTCGCCATGGATGCTTTTTCGTGCTGGTTAATCACATCGGCAATGCGTTGCGCGGTGGTAAAATCCGGATTGCGCAAGGTTAATTTCATGGTCTGCAATTGCGCCAGCGTGAACGGAATTTCTTTTTCAATAATCGCGCCGTTTGAGACGCGGCCGGCGGTGGGCACGCCTTTGGTCACGCTGGCCGCTTTGCCCTGGGCGGAAACGGAAGAGGTGGCCACCGGTCCTTGGGCCACGGCATACACATCACCATCCGCACCTAATAAAGGGGTGACCAATAAAGTGCCGCCGAGTAAATCTTTGGCATCGCCCAAGGCTGAAACGTTCACATCAATCCGGCTGCCCTGGCTGCTGAATGGTGGCAAAGTGGCGGTGACCATTACGGCTGCGACGTTTTTGGTTTTGAGATTAATCCCGCGAACATTCACGCCTAGGCGTTCTAGCATCCCATACAAACTTTGTTCGGTAAAAGGTGCATTGGTTAAGCTGTCGCCGGTGCCGTTGAGCCCAACCACCAGGCCGTAACCGACCAACATATTATCCCGTACGCCTTCAAAAGAGGCGACATCTTTGATGCGCGATTGGGCAGCAAAAGCTGGCATGGCGGTCATGGTGAGTGACAAGGCCAAGCAGGAACTTAATAAAAGGCGCGGAATGAATCGCATTTGTTACTTATAATGCACAAATGGTGCCAACTTGGCTTGCAACCGTTTCACGTGAAAACATTCCTATAAATCACGGTTCGACAGGTGCTAGTAGGATATGTTACAAATAGCGCTATGCCTTGGCTTACTGCGCCTAGTTTTTGGCAAACACCCAATATTATCAGCGATTTACTATCGCCTTTAGGGTATTTGTATGCCGGTGCGACGGCCTGGAATCTAAAGCATGCCGTGCCATACCGCCCGCCGGTGCCGGTGATTTGCGTTGGCAATGTCTCATTGGGCGGCACAGGCAAAACACCGATTACCATGGATTTAACCCAGCGGCTGCAGGCCATGGGCCAAAAACCCCATATTTTACTGCGGGGTTATGGCAGCCAGCAGACCCGCCAGAAAGACCGTATTTTACAGGTTGATCCTGTCCGGCACAGCGCGGCGGAAGTCGGCGATGAAGCATTATTGCTGGCCCAAATTGCGCCGACCTGGATTGGCCAGCGGCGGGATTACAGCGCCGCAGCCGCTTATGCCGCCGGTGCTACTTGCTTGCTGATGGATGATGGTTTGCAAAACCCGTATATCGCCAAGGATTTTTCCTTAATAGTGGTGGACCGCGGCACGGGACTGGGCAATGGCTTGCCTTTTCCAGCAGGGCCCTTACGTGAACCGTTTTCAATAGCTGCAAAACGCGCGCAAGCGGTGGTGGTGATGGGTGATCCAACGCAGATTATGCCAGCTTTACCGGCCCATGCTTTGCCGGTGCTAACCGCGCATTTGCAATTGGATACGACAGTTGTGGCCAAATTGCAGGGCCAACCGCTCTATGCTTTTGCCGGCATTGGCCAACCCGCCAAATTTTTTCGGGCATTGAAAGCGGCTGATTTAAATTTAAAAGCAGCCCGTGCGTTTCCCGACCATTTTGCTTATCAGGAAATTCATTTGATTGGGTTACTGGCCCAAGCGCAAAAATCAGGCGCGCAATTGATTACCACCGAAAAAGATGCTGCCCGCATTCCCGCACAGTGGCACGCCCAGATTATCACCATGCCAGCGCAGGTGGTGTGGAATGAACCAGTAATCCTGGATAATTTACTCAGCCGCTATATCAACCGTTAAGGCGAAACAACCGCTGGCATGTTGCGCTGAATAGATTGCTGCATCACACGGTTTAGCTCGGTAATCAAATCCAAAGTCAGCTGTTGGTAAACCGCTTCACGGTCGTGCTGTGAAATATCTTCTGGTAAATTCACACTGCGTACCACTTCGGCTTCGGCATAGGGAATATTTTCGTATTTCGGGCTTTCCACTTCCAAACGCACAACCAAACGCGCTTCGAGTTTTTCGCCCAGCTCATTATAGAACAGGCTTTCCACACCTTGGCGGGTGGGTAATGGCACATGCACCACTTTGGCATCCACCACGCGGATGGTGGCCTGGCCAACCGTGCCAGTGGCCTGGTAATGTTTTTGGGCCCATTGCTGCGCAGCAAAATAAGGCGGTAACACAAATTGATGTTCCACATTCGGTTCATGCGCCGGCGGGCGGTAATCATTGACGAAACGCACGCGTTCCACATTCAAGCGCTGCACACCATATTGATCATAATTGATTTGCAGGGCGGGCGGCGCGGCAGTTTCCGCGCAAGCGCCCAAAGTTAAAATCAACGCCAAGGCGGCAACTTTTCTGAATGATTTTATGAACATGCCAGTAACTTAGAGAACAATAGATGGAGGAGCAAGCATTAAGGGGCTGATATTACTAACGGCCCTTCTCGATATTGGCGCCTGGGGTGGCAGGCACAGGCACAAATTCAGCCGAAATATCCAAACGCACATCATCACCCACCATCGGAATATAGGCGGTCATGCCGAAATCGCTGCGTTTAATGGTGCCCACCGCATCGAAGCCGATGACCGGTTGTTTAGTGATGGGATTCAAACCACTGCCGTTAAAAGTGACATCCAGCGTGATTGGTTTAGTGACACCCAATAAGGTTAAGTTGCCTGTAACTTTACCATGCGTTTGATCAACAGGCACCAGGCTGGTGCTGGCAAAGGTCATGTCCGGAAATTCATCGGTGTTGAAAAACTTTTCGCCTTTTAATTCATTTTCCAGCAAATCGCTGGGCACATCGATACTGCCCGTTTTAATCACCACATTCACTTTTGATTTTTCTAAAGCTTTGGGATTGTAATCTAACTTACCGCCGATATCGGTGAATTGGCCGCTATAATGGCTGAAACCCAGATGATTGATGAACCAAATGGCATGGGTATGGGCGGGTTCTACAATAAAAGTGCCAGCCGGTGCTTGCTTGGGATCTTTGATCACGGTTGGCGCTTCGGCGGCGACTGCTTGCATTGCTGCCGTTAAAGACAGGATAAGCGCGGCCGAATATAGTATTTTTTGCATACTCCCCAATATGACAGCTTTATCATAAAGTCAATTGGGCTTCATGGCTTGCTGTAATAATTCCGTATTCCAAACTTGCGGGCCAGCCCATTTATAAATTGGCTGTAATTGCGGATTGAGCAGCACGGTTTCAGGATATTGGAAAGTGCCAAAATTCTGCGCCAGTGCTTTTTTTGGGTCTTGTAATAACACGAAGTTTGAAATTTGTTTAAGCGGTTTGGGATATTGTTTGGCCGCTGCTTGTTTTTGCAGAAATGCAATCGCTTGTTTGGATTCTTCATCGACGGACACGGCTAATATGGTGATATCCGGTTTGTCCGCAGCCAATTTAACCAAACTGGGAAATTCGGCGATGCACGGCGCGCACCAGCTGGCCCAAAAATGTATCAGCACATATTTTCCCTGGTAATTACTAAGTTTTTGTTGTGCGCCATTTAATGGGGTGAGCGCTATGGCCGATAAATCTGCTGCATTGGCTGACGAGCCAATCAAAAGACATAGCAAAAAACCAAGCCAGTATTTCATGCCAGGCCCGCCTTGATAATATCGGCAGCGATTTGTTGTTTAAGCGCTTCCACACCGTCAAATTTTTGTTCCGGCCGAATAAAGCGGCGGAATAGCACGCGCAGCATTTGACCATATAAATCGCCCGAGAAATTAGGGATATGCACTTCCAACCATTCACGGGGGGGACCGGCAAAGGTAGGACGAACCCCGATATTGGCAATCGCTGGCACCCATTGATCTTTGATCAAAACTTGCACGGCATACACGCCGTAGCGGGGGCGTTGATAATTACCCAAATCTAAATTAGCGGTTGGATACCCTAAATTTTTAGCGCGGCCATCACCATGTTGCACGTTCGCTGCAATCTCAAATGGCTGGCCGAGCAATTCTTGTGCCGCTTCCACATTGCCATTCTGCAACGCCGCGCGGATACGGCTGGAGCTATAAACCAGACCATCAGTCGTTTTAGCCGAGGGAGCCACCAAAACACCAAAACCAAATTCATGCGCGGCTTGTTGGAGCGTTAAAATATCACCGCTGCGTTTGTGGCCGTAGCGGAAATTTTCACCAACCACCACACCGGCCACTTGTAATTGTTGCACCAGAATTTGTTGCACAAAATCATGCGCGCTGAGCGCGGCCAGCTCTGAATTAAAATCCTGAATGAGTAGATGTTGAATACCAAGTACTGCCAGTTGCCGGTCGCGCTGGGTAGAATTTAACAAGGCGTGCTGCGGTAAATCATGTTGGAAAAAATGCTGAGGATGCGGGCTAAACGTTAACAGGGAGAGCGGTAAATGTTGTTCCTGCGCCCAAGCATGCGCCACTTGGGTTAACGCTTGGTGTCCGAGATGCAGCCCATCGAAATTACCGATAATAACTATCGCGTTTTTTGCGGTATTCGGCAGCGCCGCAAGATCCGTATGGGTTTGCATTGATTAAGCATATAAAGGCTTAATCATACGTCATGCCAGCGAAAGCTGGAATCCAAGCTGGCTAAAATAATTATTGTTTCAAGTAAAATTTGGATCCCAGCGCTGCGCTGCGCGCCGCGCTTACGCTGGGATAACGGTTTTATCTCAACAAATTCTATTTATTGTCTTCTGGCGGATTCCAAATCATCGCTTCACCGGAAACGACCACCGTATCACCCACACGGCATTCGGTTTTGATGATAAAACGGCGTTTTTCTTCAATCACTTGATCGACCGTAACGCGCGCTTCGACCGTATCGCCAATGCGCACAGGGGCGACAAATTTCAACGTTTGCGAAAGGTAAATACAGCCAGGGCCTGGTAATTTAGTGCCCAAAACGGTTGAGATTAAAGAAGCTGATAACATACCATGTGCAATCCGGCCGCCAAAACGGCTTTTTTCGGCAAAGGTTTGGTTGATATGCACGGGATTGGTATCGCCCGACACACCGGCAAAGAGCAGAATATCGGCTTCGGTAATGGTTTTGGCAAAGGCCGCGCTCATCCCGACTTTGATATCTTCAAAGCGGTAGCCTTCGACATGTTGCATCATTTGTGAATGGTCTAACATTGGTTTCTCCTAAGTTGTTGCCATTGGTTTAACGGCAAATCCTTAAGGATTCGTAACTGTGTTTAAAGCGTAGCAAAATCGGCCAGGCCAATAATGCCGGAGCGAACAATTTCGATTTCGCCGAGCGCCCGTAACTGCGCAATATATTGGTCGATTGCCGCCGGTTCGCCGCTGAGTTCATAGGTTACCCCATTTTCATTGGCATCCATCTGGCGGGCATCCAGCATTTCAAGCTGATCGACCATTTTTTGAAACTGTGTTTCACTGCGCGAAACCCGCCCCAGCATCATTTCCCGCTGCACGCTGTTGCGGGCGCTGGATAAAATAATCACTTCACGAATTGCGATGATTTTTAGCACCTGCGCCCGAATTTGGTCGACCACTGCGGGCGTGCCAAAAGTGGTAATGGTGATGCAGGATAAATGTTTGGCGGCATCAATCTCGCCCGCGGTGAGTGATTGGATTAAATAACCGCGCGCAGAGAACAAGGCAGTGACACGGGCCAGCACACCGGTTTCATTATCGGCGATCATAAACAGGGTATATGCGGTGCTATTGGCCATGGAGAGGAGCTTAATGAGTGAAATTAGCGCTGTCATGCATCAAGATAGCTGCGCGGCAGACGGGGGTTGAGGCGCGTGAGCACTTCGTAATTAATCGTGCCGCAGGCAGCGGCATGGGCTTCCAAGCTGCGGTGGGGGCCGATGATTTCGACCAATGCCCCAAGCTGGACCAGGTTTTCCGTTACATGTGACACATCTACCGCGCAGACATCCATTGAGATGCGGCCAAGCACGGGAGTTTGGTAAGTGCCGAGATAAAAGTGACTGTTGTTGCTATGCGACCGGTACAGGCCATCGGCATAACCAATTTGCAGCGTGGCCACGCGCATAGGCCGATCGGCAGTGAAGGCGGCGCTGTAACCAACCGTTTCTCCTGGCTGCAGATCGTTTAATTGAATGATCGGTGCATATAATTGCACCACTGGCTGCAGCGGCAATTGATAGGCAGCGCTGGGCTGCCCGCCATATAAAGCAATGCCTGGCCGCACGAGATCGCCATGATAATCAGCACCCAAATGCAGGCCCGCCGAATTAGCCAGGCTGGTTTTGACATTGGGGAAATAAGCTTGAATTTTTTGGAACGCTTGCAACTGTGCGGCATTTTGTGGATGAGCAGGATCATCAGCGCAGGCATAATGGGCCATTAGCAATTGCCAGTTAATGCCATCTATAGCCGTCAGCGTTTTGGCCTGTTCACATGGCATACCAATCCGGTTCATGCCCGTATTTACTTGTAATACAGCAGGCAGCTTTCTGTCTGATTGAGCAGCACAGAGCTGCCAGATATGCAGATCTTCTAAATGATTAATCGCGGGCCAAATATCGACTGCCGCCAATGTTTGCGGGTCTTCCCCGCACAACCCGCACAGCACCACAATTTTAGCGGGCATTAAATTATGCTGCTTTTCCAATTCACGCAGTTGCAGCGCTTCCTGAGGATAAACCACAAAAAACCAGGTGCAAGCAGTATGTTGGCGAAGCGCTAAATAAACCCGTTCAACGCCTAAGCCATAAGCATTGGCTTTTATTACCGCAGCGCAAATTGCCGGTGCCGTAGCGGTTGCGCAAAATTGATAATTTGCGATAAGCGCATTTAAATCTATCGTTAGACCCGCTTTTATAAGCATGAAAAACAATAAGCGATTGGACAGCCAAAACGCAAATCCCCGCGTATTTCGGTTGGCATCTTTGGAATACCAGCCTACCATAAATTTTGGAGTGGCGGGTGTTTATCGTTTTTGGAGCAATTGCAATGGATGTGCTGATGGTGGTAAGCCATTTGCCGCAACCGCGTCATTCGCCTATTACCGATACCTACCACTTGCGCCCAGGCGGCAAAGCGGCCAATCAAGCGGTGGCCGCCGCTCGCGCGGGTGCGCCGGTTAAATTATTTGGCCGCATCGGCAGTGATGAATTTGGTAAAAAACTCCTCGAAAATTTACGTCATAATCAGGTGGATGTGGCGGGTGTTGATATGGGTCCGCAGCCCACAGCGATGGTGCATATTGCGGTCGCGCCCGCTGGCCAGTATCAGCGCGCGATTGCGGGCGGCGCGGGTTTGGGTGTGCGGTCAGCGGCGATTGCCGATCAAGCTTTGGATCCCACCACGATTTGTTTAGGGCAAACGGAAGTGCCGCTTGAAGAAACAGGCCAATTATTCCAGCGTGTACGCGCTGTGGGCGGTTATACGATTTTATCGGCCGACCCGCAGGCCAAGGGTATTAATCGCGGTATGTTGCAGTATGTGAGTTTACTGTTGGTCAATGAAATCACATCCAAGCAAATTGCCCAGCAATTGGGGATTAGCGAAAATTTATCACCGGAAGATTTGGTATTTGAACTCGCCAACCATTTTCATGGTGAGTGTCTGCTTACCCTGGGCGATGAAGGCGCGGTGGCGGCGACTTTTGGCGGCATTTACCGGTTTGGTAATTTGAATGTGCAGATTGTAGACCGTTATGGTGCCAGTGATGCGCTGGCCGGTGCCATTGGCGCGGCGTTATATCAATCCCGCCCGCTGACCGATGCAATCAATCGCGGGTTATTGGCTAGCAGCCTTTCTTGTTTGGCGCTCGGTGCGCAAGATGGCATGCCATTGGCCAGCACTATTGATGAATGGATTGGCGATATGCCTAAACCGGTACGACTTTAATTCGCTTTTGCCGCCAAACTAAAAATATAACTAATAAGATTTCAGCAGCGATAAAAATAAACAGGCCCCAGGCGGTTTGGCTGCTGAAACCATAGCTATGCAAGCCAACGCCGAGTAGATTGACTCCAAACCAAGACAGCGCCACGATTGGTGCCAATAAAACGGTGCCTGATGTGAAGCCAAACGTTTTAAGCTGACCGGTAAGCGCCCCATGCTGCAGCCACAACAGCCAAATACTAATTAATAAGGCACCGTTCTCTTTCGGGTCCCAACCCCAAAAGCGGCCCCAGGATTGATCCGCCCAAATACCGCCGAGCAAAGTACCCGTGGCAACTAGTAGGAGGCTGATGTGTAAAAGTGGTTTCAGTAATTTGATATCTGGTGGTTCAAGTGGTTGCTTTTGCCAGGCGTTCCGCAGCAATTGCAGATGCGCATAACCGGCGGTGAGTAGACAAGCGGTATAACCCAGCGTGATACACACCACATGGGTCGCCAGCCAGAATTTGGTGTTGAGCACCGCAATGAGCGGTGAAAGATTATCGCCATCGCCGATAAAAAATTGATCGATCGCCAATAACACAATCGCAATAATCAATGCAGGCACTAACAATGTTTTTAAGCGCTGGCGCAATTGCGCAATAATACCGAAACCCGCCACAATAAACGCCACAAAAATGATCGATTCATACAAATTGCTGACCGGCGGGCGGCCCATAATCAGCATCCGCAAACCAAGCGCGGCGGCATGTTGGAGAATTCCCAGAATGGTTATAATGCGAATTATATGCGTTGTCATCCTCGCGCAATGCGCGGGGATCCAAAAAAATGATTTTGTTTGGATCCCCAGCTCCGCTTTGCTACGCTGAGGATGGCAAATAATTAAAAGCAGTGTTAAGAAGTAACCAGCACCAGCACCGAGCAGCCATGGCCAGGTGAGATATAAGTGCTCGGCTTGCCAGGCCAAATGATGATTTGGCGTTACGTTGGTATTTGCCAGATTCTGTTGCCAGCGTTGCATGGCATGGTTAAATTTAGGCAGGTCTTCGGCTTGATACGCAGTGAGCATTTGCTGCCATATTTGCAGATCATTTAGTGTGCTCGGGCCGCCCTGCCCTTGCAATGCTTGCCAGGGCGTGATCCACACACCGTTTTTTCTTTCCCAAGTTGGCGGGAAAATCCGCAAGATATTATTACTGCTGGCATTGCTGTGGATTTCAGCCAAGATTTGCGCCAGCCGTGCGCTGGCCACATCGCGCTCGGTTAATTTGCTGGGATCCTTTTTCGCCAGCGCATGTGCATGATCGATCAAAGTTTTTTGATAAGGCTGTAATTGTAAATACGTGATGGGCGTTTGTAGGTCTTTAATACCAGCACTTGGCAAAGCTGGGTCATCTGCGGCAATGGCTAAAGCTGCAATCATATCCAAGGCATGGATTAGCTGTTGGTACAGCGCGATATTTTCCAATATACGCACCAAGGCTTTTTCATCGCGGTTTAGATCGTTGGCTGGCCGTTTGCTTAGAGCTGTTAAGGCTTGTTCTTGGCTGCTAAGCGCAACGGCTAATTCCTGATAGGTGTAAAGTGCTGCATGATTTGCTGGTAATTGCAGTACTTGCCGAACCGATGTGTTTGGGACCGCAAACATGGGCATGTCTTGGGTGGCCGCTGGTGTAAAAACGAGCAGGGCTAGCCAATTGCTGGGTGATTGCGCGTGATAAGTACCGTCGCTAATCTGCCGTAGGCTGACTTCGGCCAGACGCTGCAAGGGTTTCAACCGCCCTTCATGCAAGACCGGCAACTGGCCAAAATCCGTTTGATCGATATCAATTGCGGCGTGCGCGGAAAACGCCAAGCAGATAAGTATACATAAAATACTAAAGCGCTTTAGCATAACGCTGTCCCAGATAAATAATTAAACCACCGATGATCAGCGCGGTGGCCAAATATAATCCCCAACGCGCTTGGTTATGCACCACGGATAATACGGTGCTTACTTGGCCATTGGGCAACCGCTCAAATGATGATTGGAAAAAGGTATAGCCGCCATGATGCAGCGGTTCATTCATCGCAACCCGCGCGGGCCACGCTACGCCCTTATCAATAATTTGCAAATTGGATTGATATTCCCTGGCGATTTCACTACCGGGATAAAGTTGCTCATCAAACTTTTCTAATTTTAAAGCAAATGGTAATATGCGCGCAGTTTTTTGAACCGTCGGATATAAATAGCTATCTGAGTTTTTATTATCCTGACCAAAATGGACGGCTGGAAAATGATCTAAATTTTCATAAATAGGAAGTACATAACTTGTGCCATCAACAGGATTGACGACTTGTAGCATTAATCCATAATTACTGGTTTCTTGTTGTAAGGCCGGTTGTCCTTCGATCAATGTATTATCTTTATCATTCAGTATAGCGCAATTTCGGCATTTAGATTCGACGACAAATTTATAAGGCATATTTTGTTCAGTAATAACTTCACCGATCTTTAATTGATTAAAATCATAGTGCCATTCACGGTCATCATTGGTGTGAATTACCAATTCGCGCTGATGATAATCTTCGACAATATCACTTTGCTGGCCGGTTTGAATTTCAATATAGCCTTCCTCTTGATTGGCGGCGGTTAAGGCACCTGCCAGTAGCAAAGCAATGGCACCAATATGGATTAAATTAATGCCCAAACGCGCCCAATGCCATGGGCTGCGTAATAACAATTTGGTAATAAGACCGATGGCTAAGGCAACCAGCACCCCCTGCCCGCCCAGCAACGGAATGGGACCCGCCCACCAGATTACCGCATTAAAAATGGCTTTTTGCGCTTGGTACAACCCGACATATTTTTGCGCGACCGTGCCGGCAATCAGCACCACGCCATACCAGGGCAGCAGCCAGAACAACCAGGCGGGATTAGCCAGTTTTTTGCCGAAATGGGTTAAAAATTTCTGCACGCCCTGCTTTCATAAAGCAAATTCTTGCCTTTCGGCACCTTTTTCCGCGATCAATAGCGCATGGCCTGGCGCAGCAAACTTGATCAAATGTTAACGCAATTCGCGCAAATTGAAGAACAATTGCAAGATAGCAGCCTGCCGCATACCGAAATTGCGCGTTTGGGCAAGGAACGGGCGGAACTGGCCAATGTGGTCGAAAAAATTAATACGCTAAAAACCGCCGAAAGCCAGTTGGTGGAGAGCGAAGCATTATTAGCCGATCCCGATATGAAAGAGCTGGCGATTGAAGAGGTCGGCCGGTTGCGGAAAGAAATTCCGGAATTAGAACAAGAAATTATGCTGGCGCTGGTGCCCAAAGATGCCGCCGATGAACGGAACGCGATTTTGGAAGTACGCGCCGGCACAGGCGGTGAAGAGGCTGCATTGTTCGCTTCTGAACTATTCACCATGTATCAACGCTATTCTGCCATCCAAGGTTGGCGTTTTGAAATTCTGGAACTTTCCGGCGCCGACCAAGGCGGGTTTAAAGAAGCCAGTGCGATGGTCACCGGTTATAACGTGTTTGCCCGCATGAAATTTGAAACCGGCGTGCACCGTGTGCAGCGCGTGCCGAAAACGGAAAGCGGCGGGCGCATCCACACCTCCGCCGCCACCGTGGCCGTGTTGCCGGAAGCCGAAGAGGTGGATGTGCAGATTGAAGATAAAGATATCCGCATTGATGTAATGCGCGCCAGCGGCCCCGGCGGGCAATCGGTGAACACCACCGATAGCGCGGTGCGCATTACCCACCTGCCCACCGGCATTATGGTATATATGCAGGAAGAAAAGTCGCAGACCAAAAATAAAGCTAAGGGTATGAAAATTCTGCGTGCGCGGTTGTATGAGGCTGAGCGCGAAAGATTGGCCAATGAACGCGCGGCCCACCGCAAAAGTCAGGTAGGTTCCGGCGACCGTTCGGAACGCATTCGCACCTATAATTTCCCGCAAGGCCGCGTGACCGATCACCGGATTAATCTTACCTTATATAATATTGAACGCGTGATGGTTGGCGATGATCTGGGCGATTTTATCGAAGCCCTGATGGCCAACGATCAAACCGAGCGGTTAGGTCAGTTGGGAGAAATCGCTTAATCTAGCGTCATTCCGGCGCAGGCTGGAATCTAGTGACTAATAAGTGCGCGTAGCGCTCAAATCACCATTATTTGTGTTATGCCAAGGCATACGCTTTTAAATCACTGGACCCGACTTTCGTCTGGATGACGGCTACAACAAATTTGCGTTAAGCTTTACAGCATGGTTAAAATTACCTAATGGCCAATAATAAACCACGTCTAATTATTTTTGATACCACCTTGCGGGACGGGGAGCAATCGGCTGGTGCGGCGATGACGGGTGCTGATAAATTGCGCATTGCCGAGCAATTGGCCGAATTGGGCGTGGATGTGATTGAAGCAGGTTTTCCGTTTTCATCCGAAGGGGATTTCCAGGCTGTGCAAGCGATTGCCCGACAAGTGAAAGGCCCCACTATTTGCGGACTGAGCCGTGCGAAAGAAAATGATATTCGTCGTTGCTGGGAAGCCGTGCAGGCGGCTGAGAAACCGCGTATTCACACGTTTTTATCCACCAGCCCCTTGCACCGCCAATACAAATTGCAAATGGATGAAGCGCAGGTGCTGGAAGCGATCCGTGATAGTGTGACCCTGGCCCGTAGTTTGTGTCCCGATGTGGAATGGAGCGCGGAAGATGCAACACGGACTGAGCACGATTTTTTATTCCGCTGCGTGGATGCCGCGATTAAAGCGGGCGCACGGACTATCAATATCCCCGATACGGTCGGTTACGCCCTACCAGAAGAATACCGCGATTTGATTGCCGCGATTATTAACCAGGTGCCTAATACCGATAAAGCCATTTTATCGGTACATTGCCAAAATGATTTAGGCTTATCCACCGCCAATTCGCTGGCCGGTGTGATGGGCGGCGCACGGCAGGTGGAATGCACGATTAACGGTATTGGCGAACGCGCGGGCAATGCGGCTTTAGAAGAAATTGTGATGGCGCTGCAAGTGCGCGGCGATTTATCGCCCGTGAGTGTGGAACATATTCGCACCCAGCATTTGAACCGTATTTCTAAATTGGTGGCTGGTTTGGCGGGTATGTCGGTGCAACCCAATAAAGCGATTGTGGGGGCCAATGCCTTTGCCCATGAAAGCGGGATTCACCAGGATGGGTATTTAAAGCATAGCGGTACTTATGAAATTATGACGCCGGAGTCGGTGGGTTTGGTGCGCGCAGCCTTGCCATTGGGCAAATTATCCGGCCGGAATGCGTTTAAAACCAAGCTAGAAAGTTTGGGTTATCATTTGGGTGATAATGCCTTGAATGATGCGTTTCACCGTTTCAAAGAACTGGCCGACCGCAAACGTGAAATATTCGATGATGATTTGATTGTGCTGGTGGATGATGAAGTTGCCAGTCAGCAAGACCAGTTGAAATTCGTGGCCATGCATGTGATTGCCGGCACGGCTGAACCACATCTGGCCGATTTAACCTTACGAATTAACGGGCAGGAGCGCAGTTTGCGAGCATATGGCAATGGACCGGTGGATGCCATTTTCAGCGCCATTCAAGGCCTGGTGCCCCACAAACAGGCGATCTTAAAATTATATCATGTGCATGCAGTAACGACAGGCACGGATGCGCAAGGGCAAGTGACCATTCGTTTGGAAGAACATGGGTTAAATGTAAATGGTTTAGGCGCAGATGTGGATGTATTGGTGGCCAGTGCAAAAGCATATTTGAATGCGTTGAATAAATTGATTGCCTTGCGGGACCGTTAAACAATGCCGCTTTTTGCCATCATTACTATTACACGAAATGATGCGGTGGGACTACAAGCGACACGGCAGAGTATTAAAGTACAAAGCTGCCGTGATTTTGAATGGCTGGTTGTTGATGGCGCATCCACGGGCGCAACACCACAATTGTTAAAAGAATGGGCATATGAAACCGTCTGGCAAGTGAGCGAACCAGATAACGGTATTTATCAGGCCATGAATAAAGGTTTGGCTGCTGCCACCGGCGATTACTTGGTTTTCATGAATAGCGGTGATGTATTTGCTGATGGTAACGTTTTACAAAAATTGAGCTTGGCGATTGCCGCAAATAATGAACCTGATTTTTTGTATGGGCCGAGTTTTGAGCAATTGCGGGATGGCAGTGTGTGGTTAAAAGCGTGCCGGTCGTACCGTTGGCAGTGGTGGGGGATGTTTGCGCATCATCAAAGCATGGTTTATCGGCGCGGTGCTTTGGCGGGTTTGCGGTATGACGAGACAATGCAAGTGGGCGGGGATAACCGCTTAACCTATGCGCTGTTGGCGCGCCTGCCGCGCGTGGCACGGGTTGATTTCCCTATTGCGACTTGTGCTTTGCCAGGTGTTTCCACCAGCCGCGCGGCGATTGGCCGTGCCGAACAAATTGCCACAAAAAAACTGTATGCGCGTTTTCCAAGCTGGCTTGCCTATTTAATTTGGTTAGCACAAACGGGTATTTGGAATTTTAGAAAATATGCGCCTGGCGCTTACAACGCTTTGCGTTTTTCTGTGCGCAATAAATCAATTACCCAATAATACCAGGCGCGGGCCAGTGCATAGCGCAAGCCCCATAGACCATCTAGGAAACCCAAACGCAGAATATAGCCATAAATGAAAATGGTTAGCGGCTTGCAGGGCAAAGCGTAAAACACACGTTTAGCCAAAGCGCGCAGGCCTTTTTCGTGTTTGAATTTTTCAGAATTTTGCGCCAGCGCCACCATGAAATTGGCATATTTAATGTGCCGTTCGAACCAAGGGCGCAGCGGGTTGCAATCATGCAGCATGGGCGCATTTAATTTACCAACTGTGCCACGCACATAGGGTTGGTAATGCCCTTCCACTTCGCCCTTATCGGTGTGCAAATCATCGACCACTGGAAAATGTGCATGGCCGCGGCGCAGCAAGCAAATTTTATCATTCAACTGGCCAAAGCGTAGGATTTTACGACCAAAAATAGGGCGGGCTTGAATGCGGTAAGCACCGATATTTGGCGCAACTGCTGATATTACCCGCGCCAATTCGGCCAATAATTTTGGCGTTAACCGCTCATCAGCATCGACATATAAAATCCAATCATACCGAAACGGCAGGTGATCCAAACACCATTGTTTCTTTTTCGGGTATTGCCCGTCCCAGAAAAAATCGACGACTTTTGCTCCCCAGGTATCAGCCAGCGCGACCGTGGTATCGCTGCTATTGCTATCGACCACAAATACTTCGGCGCAGCCGCGCAGGCTATCCAAACAGGCCGCCAAACGCGCAGCTTCATTTTTGGTCATCACCACAACGGAAACGGGGATCATGGCTTTATGTGGCAGAGATTGAAGTTGAAGCCAAGTGCTTACGCATAATCAAGGTTATGCGGATGAAGACACCCAAAATCGCACCGCCTAAAATAATGGGCCAGGGCTGCGGCCAATCGGGTTGCAGCGGGGCCGTGGGCGGCGTGATGATATCAGCCGCATAGGGCAGGTTTAAATTAATCATTATGCGCACGCGTTCCTGTTCGGCCAATAATTGCGCCAAGGCCAAGCGGTGTTCCTGCAAGCCCACCTTGCCCATTTCGGTTTGGATATAATCAATGACGGCCTGGCTGCGGCGGTCTGCTTCATCGCGCAATAAACTTTCGGATGCTTGGTGCAGCCCATATAAAATACCGATCGCCAAACCGCGATCGGCATTGCGATAGGTAATGCGCCGCATGGGTGTGGGCGTGCCTGGCAAAGTCACCATGCTGATTTTGACTTCTTTGTTTAAATAACCGGAAAGGCGCGCATCATCCGGCGCGCGCCAGCCAGGGCGGCGCAATAACCAATTCGTAAGCCGGCGCAATGTGGCAGTTATCCCGCTGGGCGCATGCCATTTTTCTTGGCCCCCATCCCATTCGCGCGAAAATAAAGTCTGCAATAAATTGGGCACTTTTTCCTGTAACATCGGCATGGCATCCGGCGTGGTGAGCAATTGCAAATAACGCGTATAATCGCTGAGCTCGGCACCGCTGCCAATCTGCCGAAACCCATTGCCGGTTTGATCTGGCAATGGCGTGCCAACGGTCGTAGCCCCGCGCAAACTAAGCGGCCCGACGATCATACTGGCGGTATATTGCGGCGTGATAAATAGGACGATGAGATAGCCAATCACCAATCCCAACAAACCCGCGCGGGCCAGTGCCCGCCAATGCATACGGATTATCTGCAAAAATTGTTGATGGGTAAATTGCATCAAGCTGCTTTGGCTACTGGATGTGGCGTATTTAGCAGGACTTGCCATTGGTACCATTGTTGTTGCGGGTGATGCCTTTCATGCGCCTGGCGTGCGCCTTGGCAAGCCAAGGCATAGCTAACCGGATTGTGATACCAAAATTGTAACTTCTCGACCGCATCGGCTGCACCTGAAATGCAAACGCCAGCTTGGTATTCGGCAACCATTTGCGCGGTGGTGGCATGGGCAGCGCCGTCCCAGATTAGTGGGCGCTGCGCTGCAAAGGCCGCCATGGCTTTCACCGGCACGGCCAGTTGCGTGGCCGCCGCTGATAAACTGGCCCAATGAATATGGACCAATTGCTGTAATTGCTGGACCGCCGCATCGCTGAGGAACGGCATGAAGGTAACATTAGGCAAGTTAGCCGCAGCAGTTTCACATGCAATGCGGCCTTGCCCATAGCCAGCCACGATAAAATGAAATTGCGGATTGTTTTGCAGCGCTTGGGCTGTTGCTAAAAAATGATCATAGGGATGCAGTTTGCCTAAATTGCCGGCATATAAAACAACGAATTTATTATTTAGTATATTTTTAATACTATTGAGTTCCGAAGTCTTAGCTGCCAATTGACAATTATGCCAATTGGTGATGATTTTTAATTTAGTTGTTGGTAACTCGTAGTGCTGTAGCAAATAATCAGACATACAAGGGCCAAGGGCTACAATTTGCGCACAGTTTTTTAATGCCAAACGCTTGGCACTGCGCAACCAGGCCATGAGCAATGGCATAATAGGAAATGCCACATACGGCAGCAAATCCGGATAGACATCATGGCACCAATAAATAATGCGGGCGCGGTGGCGTAACCATAATAACGGTGCCCATAATACTAGCAGGGGCGGATCAGTCATAATCACAATGGTATGCGCGCGCCTGGCACAAATGGCGCGCAGGCCGATTAACATCCATGCCAATAAATAGCCCTTTAAATTAGTGGCAACGCGTTGATGAATGATTTTAGATTGCCAGCCAGCGGCATCAAGTTCAAGGCATAATTCACCCAGCAGCCGGCCGGTTGCCCCACGCTCTGGCGGTGCTATCCGATTGAGAAATAGGATGCGCATCAACTAACAATTGCATTAGTAGCAATAAAATCCCAAATGTCAAATATTTATAGCTAGTATATAATGTCACCGCAAGAATTAATGGTGGGATTGCAGCGAGCATAACATGGCCTAATATGCAGCGGTATAATCGGCATAGTGGTCGTAAAAATGTCCATAAATAAACCAGCATAGCAGTAACGCCCAAGAAGCCGGTTTTCGCCCATAAATAGCTAACCACATTATGTGTATAATGCACTGCAGTATTGGCCACCGCTGGCGAAATTAATGTACTGCCCCACCCGCTGCCTAATAAAAATGTGATCGGATGCTGATTGACTGTTGACAATACCATATTAAATTCTTCACTGCGGGCATTGAATCCCACTGCTTCATTTTTAATGATGAGCCGGATCCATAAACGGTTTAAAATTTCTGGCTGAAAAATGATAAGCGCGAAAATAAGAACGGCACTTAGGAAAATCAAAATGCCAACGCGGTGCCGCAGTTGATAAACGCCATAACTTAGCCACACTACAAACGCTAGCGCCAAGGCGGCCCGCATCAGCAAACCCGCCATGGCTCCCATGGCCAAAAAACTGCTATACAGCGCCAGCAGTATTAAACCGTAATCTTTGCCTTTCAACGACCGGTTTTGTCCTTGCAAAACACGGTGCAAGCACCACAACGGCCCCAAACAGGCGGTAAATAAAACAGCAGGTTCAAGCGGAATGTATAAGTAATCATCGCCGTGCTTCAAGGCACGCCAGGCAAAAGGCCAGGCATCGGTGATCAACCAGTACCTTAAAGATAGTAAAGCGCCGCAGATAAATAAAGCAATCGCCAATGGCCGCCACGCTGCTTTGGGTAATTGGATAATAAGTAGTGGTATTAACGCATAACCCATCGGGATTAAATCGCGGATTATTTCTGCCAGGGTTACCCCAGTTAAAATTGCGATCACAGTTGGCACCAATAGTAAATATGCACCCAGCCAAACGCGCCAGTTATCGGCCCACAAAACACTACCGCTACCCCAGGCCAGCAATTGTGCTTCGCCGACTGCGAATAGCAGGCATAAACCGATAAGTATTTCAGCCCAGCCCGGGTTATCTGGCGTAGGCGAGCTGAACGCGCCATAAAGCACCAGCGCCGTACAAAGCGCGTAAAGCCGCCATTGATTGCCCACTATGGTCTGCACAAACTTACTTACGGCAAATAATGCCGCCTGTCATGGGCTAAGATATTGTCTATTGGCCAGCTTAACGATACATCAAATAAGCATGTCTGATTTAATGTCGCCTGCCGCGGTGCGGGCCAGTTTCAAAGCGTTGAATGCGCAATATGAGGCGCCGCCGAAAACGGAATTAAATTATATCACGCCGTTTACCTTACTGGTCGCCGTGGTGCTGTCTGCGCAGATGACCGATAAAGGCGTGAATAAAGCGACAGCAGAATTGTTTAAAAAATATGATACACCCCAACAAATGCTGAAACTTGGCTTCGAAGAATTACTAGCATATATTAAAGGCGTTAATTTCTCGCCGACCAAAGCCAAAAATGTGTTGGCGCTGAGCCGCCTACTGGTTGATCAACATCAAGGCAGCGTGCCGCATGACCGCGCTGCCTTGGAAGCGCTGCCAGGTGTCGGCCGCAAAACCGCCAATGTGGTGTTGAATGTGGTGTTTGGGGAACCAACCATGGCCGTGGATACGCATGTGTTCCGCGTCAGCAACCGCACTGGCATTGCGCCAGGCGATGATGTGCGCAAGGTGGAAAATTTGCTGATGCAGCGGGTTCCGAAAGAATTTATGGGCCATGCCCATCATCTGCTGATTTTGCATGGCCGTTATATTTGCGTGGCCCGCACGCCCAAATGCCCAGTTTGCCCGATCCGACAATGGTGTTTATATCCGGGTAAAACGATGGTTTTACCACCAGAAAAACCATTGAAGATTTCGACAAATGGTAAAATTACTGCTAAAAAAAATAATGCATAATGCGGATGTAGCAATTATTGGCGCGGGACCCAGCGGGTTATTTGCCGTGTTTCAACTTGGCATGCTGGGCCTTAAATGCGTGGTGATTGACGCGCTGCCGAGTGTTGGTGGGCAATGCAGTGCGCTGTATCCGGAAAAACCGATTTACGATATTCCAGCCTATCCTAAAATTTTGGCAGGTGCTTTAATTGGGCAATTGGTTACGCAGAATGAACCATATGCGCCGACCTATCTGCTCAATCAACAGGTCACCGGTTTACGCCGTACAGGCCATGATTTTGAGATTAGTACGAGTACAGGCGCGCAAATTTTATGCCGCGCAGTGATTATTGCGGCAGGCAGCGGTGCCTTTGGTCCCAACCGCCCGCCATTAGCTGGGATTGAAGCTTACGAGCAAACTTCCGTGCATTATTATGTGCAGCGCCAGGCAGATTTTGCGGGAAAGCGGTTGGTAATTGCCGGTGGCGGCGATAGCGCGGTGGATTGGGCGATTAATTTGGCACCACTGGCCGAAAAAATTTACTTCGTGCATCGCCGCGATAAATTTCGCGCGGCACCCGAAAGTGTGGCGCAATTGGAAGCGTTAGCCGCCAGCGGCAAAATTGAAATGGTAATCCCTTACCAACTACAAGCATTGCATGGCACCGCGCCGCAATTGACTGCCGTTGAATTTGTCGATCTCGATGGGAAAAGTAGGATTCAAGAAGCCGATCATTTACTGGCCTTTTTCGGCCTTTCCGCCGATTTAGGGCCGATCGCAGAATGGGGTTTGAATTTAGACAAACACCAGATTGCGGTCGATCCCACCACCAGTGCCACCAGCGCAGCTGGCATTTTCGCAATTGGTGATGTTTCCGCCTACCCCAATAAATTGAAGCTGATTTTATGCGGGTTTAGCGAAGCGGCGCTCGCCGCCCATGCGGTACGGCACCATATTTACCCTGAACAGGCCTTTCATTTCAGCTATTCCACCAGTTTAGGCGTGCCAGGCGATAGCCCCAAGAAAGCCGCTTAGTTTAGCGGTCAGCCAAAAAACAAGACATTAATGGTTGCAAGTGGTATAATTGATTATAGGCCAACTGTGGATCGTATTCCCTTAGCGCTCACGCAAATCACCAATCCGCATATTCGCGGCGTGCGCAATTATCCGTTTTTGCAACGGGCCAAAACCGGCACGGTTAATCCCGCCCTATGGCCGCGCTTTGCGCGCGAGCGTTATCAGATGTCGCAATATTTTGTGCCATTGCTGGAAGCAATGATTGTGCAAGGCAAAGACAATGCCGAATTTGCTGAAATTGGCCGTGTCGTCCAACTAAATTTTGATGATGAAATGGGGCTTAGCGATCCCGCTGCTGGTAGCCACGAAAGCTGGCGCTTGGATTATTACGCGGCCATGCAGGTTACCCGTGAGCATTTATTGGGCGCCGGTCCGGCCGAACTAAATGGCACGTGTCTTTATCGTGAGACCTTAAAATCTTTAATTGATCGCGGTGATTATCTGGCGATGGCCGGCGCATTGCTGGCACTGGAAGTCACCATTCCCCATGAATATACGTTTTTGTTGCATGGGTTAGAAAAACAGTATCCTGAACATTTTGATATCAGCGCGGGCGGCAACGCTGCTCAACATAAAGCGCGCCGTTATCTGGTCGACCATATTCATCACGATGCCGCGCATCACGCCAAAGATTTATTTTATGCGCTGATCCCCTTTGCAGAAGACGCGGCTGCCTTGCAATCCATTAAAACCGGTGCCGATCAAATCATGGCTGCCCGCCAGCAATTTTTTGCCGATATGGAAACCTTGGCGCTCACACAAACAACACCGATTGCAGCTTAATTAATGGCGAAATTATATTTGTTATATGGTTTTGTGGGTGCTGGTAAAACGACTTATGCGAAAGAATTAGCAAGTGAAACAGGCGCTATACGTTTTAGTCCCGATGAGTGGATAGTAAGACTTTATGGCAGTAATCCCGCTGCCGATATGTTTGCCGAATATGATCAGCGCATCCGTACATTAATCTGGGAGCTTGCTGAAGTTTTCTTACAAAGTGAAAAAGACGTTATTTTAGATTTTGGTTTCTGGCAACGGGCGGACCGTAATACTGCACGCGAAAAAGCAGAGCTTTGGCATGCTGAATGTGAATTAATTTATTTAAAATGTTCTGAAGAACTTATGCGTGCACGTGTTTTACAGCGCACTCAAAATCTACCTGAAGATGCTTTGGTGATCGATGAAAATGCCATTGAAATTATGCGAACTCGCTTTGAATCTTTAGGCCTTGATGAAGTACATACTATTATACCAAATTAGCCGCTTCAAATCCTGTCACTATCAATTAGGATATAAATAAACCCTGTAGCTATCGCCGCGATCTTTTAATTCGCAGCCTATTGCCTGGTAAAAAGCTACTGCGGTATCATTACTTTTACGCACGCCCAGTTTGATTAACTGTGCTCCTTGTGAAAATTTCAGCATTGCCAAGGCGGTAAGCATTTTACGTCCAATATTGCGGCCGCGCTGATCTGCTTTCACAAACAATGTTTCCGCTTCAAAAAACGGTTTGCCTTTGGGCGTATCGAATGCGTTGTAACCGCCAATAAAACCAACAGGCTGGCCGGCTTCCAGCCAAATATAAAACTCCGCCCAAGCAGGTTGGCCCAGCACATAGCGCTCTACAGTTTCCACTTTTAACTGCGATTGCTCATTATGCCAGGCAGCTAAATCAGCCACCATAGCAATTACTGCTGGCACATCATTTTTGGTGATGGGTTGCAAACTCACGCCGCTAATCTTTCTTGTAGTTTCGCTTTCACGGCGGGCCATTCGGGTTGCAGGATGCTGTAATAAATCGTATCGCGTTGATGGCCGTCCCACATCAGCATATGGGCACGCAAGGTGCCTTCTTCTACCGTACCTAATTTTAAAATGCCCTGGCGCGCGGCCAAATTGCGCGCATCGGTTTTAAATTCCACCCGCTTGGCGCCGGCAGCAAAGGCCGCTTCCAACAATAATAATTTGCAGGCGGGATTTACCTTGCTGCCCTGGGCGGCCGGGATATACCAGGTGCCGCCAATTTCCAAGCGGCTATTTTCCGGTGAAATATTTAAAAAACAGGTTTGTCCAACCAATTTATTGCTGGTTAAATCCCGCACGGTGAAAACGCGCAAATGGCTATTCGTATGTTCGGCTAAACGGCGGTCAAACATGATATCCCAATAAACACCGTCGCCGCGCAGCGGAAAATATTGCCAAATAGCAGGATCATCCACCAAGGCACGCAAGGGTTCGCGATGCCCTTCATGCAGAGCTTCCAATGCCACATAATCATTTGCTAAACGGTCGGGGAAATCTGTTTCCATGGCGGCAGTTTAATCGCTTTCTTTTATGTTTTAAACTGCTATGTAAACAAGATGCGTTATCTGTTTTTGTTGATTTTGTTGTCGTTTACCTTGCCCGTTTTAGCTGCCCAGCAGGAAACAGTGATTGCTGGTCGCCGTGTCGTTTATTGGCCGCCTGAGCAAACCAGCATTACCAAAGCACCAATTATTATCTTTTCGCATGGGTTTACCGGCTGCGCCGAGCAATCCACGTTTTTAACTTCTGCACTGGCCGCGCATGGTTATTGGGTTTTTGCGCCGGATCATAAAGATGCCAGCTGCCGTTTGCTGGATATTGGCCGCAGCAAAGCGATGGTCGATTTCAACACGCCCGAAGCATGGCAAGCCAGCACCTATGTTGATCGGCGCAATGATATTCGGGCGATTTTAGCGGCGATTAAAAAAGATCCACGCTTTAAAGACAAAATCGATTTTACGCAGTTGGGCTTGGCCGGCCATTCGCTGGGCGGTTATACAGTATTAGGCTTGGCTGGCGGCTGGCCGGAATGGCAAATGCCAGGAATCAAGGCGGTGTTGGCGCTATCACCCTATGCCACGCCATATTGGAAAAGGGGTAATTTAAAAAGATTGACTGCGCCGGTGATGTATCAGGGCGGCACGCGCGATAGTGATTTAACGCCTTATTTAATGCGCAAAGATGGTGTTTATGACCAATCGCCGACGCCCAAATATTTGGTTAATTTTGAAGGTGCCGGCCATTTCGGTTGGACCGATATAAACGGTGCACAACATGATTTAATGAACCAATATGCGCTGGCCTTTTTTGATCGGTATGTCCGCGGCATGCCGGATGATGCCATCCTAACCACACCGGTAAAAGGCATCAGCGCGTTACGGTTTGATAATAAAACAGGTACCGCCACTATAGATGATTTGCCGCAAACAACAGTACAAAGCCAAACCCAGCGTTAAATGACTAGCACATGCGTTATTTGCTCTTTGGCTGTTTGTTATTCTTTAATTGGGGTGCATATGCGGCGTTGCAGGAAACTGATTTAGGTGGCCGGCATGTTTATTACTGGTCACCAGCGAGCGAGAAACCCGCACCCATTTTAATTTTCTCGCATGGCTTTGGTGGCTGCGGCGATCAAACGCGTTTTTTGATGGAGCAATTGGCAGCAGCGGGTTATTGGGTTTTTGCGCCAAATCATGCGGATGCGTTATGCCATACGAATAGGACCCGCAGCTTACCGGCTACCAGTTTTGATCAACCATTTGCCTGGCATGATAAGACCTATAGCGACCGCCGCGATGATATTGTGGCCGTGTTGCAAGCCCTTAAAAATAGTCCGAAATTTAAAAATAAAATTGATTTTACCAAGCTTGGTTTAATCGGTCATTCGCTGGGCGGTTATACAGTTATGGGCTTGGCCGGTGGTTGGTCAAGCTGGCAACAGCCTGGTATCAAAGCAGTACTTGCGATGTCGCCTTATGCCATGCCATTTTGGCTGCAAGGCAAATTAGGGCAGATCAAAGCGCCGGTGATGCTGCAGGGCGGCACGCGGGATCTTGACATCACGCCCTATTTAAACCGTTTTCTCGGTATCTATGCTTTGGCACCAGCGCCGAAATATTATGTCGAATTTACTGGGGCAGATCATTATGCCTGGACCAATGATGGTTCTGTCCAAAAAGATTTAACTGAAGCGCAATTACAAGCTCAGCAAACAGCCATCACTGCTTACAGCCGCGCATTTTTGGATTATTATGTGAAAGGAAATGCCCCGAGCGAAATACTGACCCATTTATCGGCAGGCATTAGCGAGCAACGGTATCAATCCGAGCTTGGTACTGGCCATATTGATCAAAAATCATTTTCAAAATAGTCTTCATCCAATTTGCGGATGGTAATGACGGCTTCGGCACGGCAGCCGATGCCAAATTTGATCAGCAGATTGGCGAGCTGCGCGCCATCAATCAGCACAATATGTTTGCTTAAAGATTTAATGGTGGTTTGCGCATCGGCCGTGAACGCGCTGGTGGTGACAAATAATCCCTTGGTGGCTTTGTGCAAATCCAAGCTGCCCGCAAAATTGCGGATCATATCCGATGAAATTTTGTTGTTGGCTGCATAGCGCTTGGCCTGGACATAAACCCGATCCAGTCCCAACGCATCCTGATCGATTACCCCATCGATGCCGTTATCACCGCTCCGGCCCAGGCGCCGGCCAGCTTCGGCCCGTGCGCCGCCATAACCCATTGCCAGCAGCAAATCGATAATCAGTTGTTCAAAAAATGCGGGGCTATTTTGCGACACGCGTTCAAGCAGTTCTTTGGCCAAGGCAGCGTTAATTTCGGCATGGGCGCTTTGCAGCGCTTCTTCCGGTGTCGCAGCTGCAACTTCTGCGGGCTGCAGCGCTGTAACTATGGTTTTCTGCGCGGCAATGACAGGTAAATTCTTTGGCGGCAACATTGTTTCATCTGCAGCCATTTGTGAACCCACCGGTTCAATAAATTCGATAAAGCTGGGATAACGTCGCAGCATTTTGAGATCAACCTTCTCCGGCTTGGTGGCCAATAAATCATGTCCCAATTGGGTAATGGTATAATGCGCGCGCTTGGTGCGTTCGATTAAGCCCGCTTTGTGCAGATAAACATTGGCCCAAGTAACCCGATTATAAAATAAGTTATCTTTTTGAGAAGGCAGCAACATGTGCCGTTCAGCTTCCGTAAGCCCCAGACGGTCTGCCAATACTTTGACCAATTCGCGAATATGAATTTCATCCTGCTGCGACAGCACTTCGAGCAGTGGCAGCATCAGCGTTTGATAATCGGGGAGCATAAATATATTTAAGCATAACCAAATGATTATGAAAGTTTAGGCTATAAAATAGGCAAGCAATAGGCATTTACCTTTTTTATGCTGCTTGGCAGTTTGGAAACCAAGGACAAAATTACGGCTGCATTAGCCTGGATTATTCCAATTGCGTAACTAATACATCATAAGCGAATGCAGCTTTTTATACACGCCATGCCAGCGCAAGCTGGTATTTAGACTGACTAGAACATTCGCTACAATGAATATAAGATCAGTTCCCAGCTTATGCTGGGATGACGCCAACTTAATTTATTTTTTTGCTGAAATCAGTTAGTTTGGCGGTTTTCAAAAAATTCCGGTGGGCGGTTGAATTTCTATGGGGTTTTGACGTTGCATTTGGTGATTTCGATGGTTTGCCAAACTTTGCCAGTGACATAGGGTTCGATGGCCAACCATTCATTGAGTTCGGTTTTCGAAGGGAAATCCATCACGGCCATCGAGCCGATCATCTGTCCGGCATCATCTAGCAGTACACAGCCATACCAGCGATTGCCCGCCGCTTCCAGCGCATCACCCAGCTGCAAATGTTGCTTCGCGCACGGCGAGCCGTCGCGCCATTGCTGCCACGTCTGTGCCTCTTTGCCGACTACGAGAAATTGCATTGCTATTTTAATATTATTGAGGTGTTGATGGGGCAGCCACAACACCAAAGGGTACAAACTTTTTAGTGCCATTCAACGTAAACCCATTGGGTACACAAATGAATTTTCTTTTTGGCTGGCCATCGATAGTGACATAGACGGTTTGTTTAAGCATTGCCAAAGAACCGATTACAATGTCCTGCCATTTACTTCTTAAAATATCGACCGCATCCGGATCACATTCATTTAATCTAATGAGATATTCCGTTAACTCTTGTTTGGCATCATAACCACCGCTTAAATAGGTGGTAATTCTATTGGGCGGCTTACCCAATTCAGCTTTCGGGTTGCCATTTTTATCACGTTTGGACAGGAATAAAATAAAATTACCGGCTTGTGGATGATGCAATTCAAAGCGCGAAATATCATCTTTGCTATTGGCTAAATTATAATTGGCCACCAGTTGTAATGGTGTTTTTAATCCATTTTCGTTGGGCGCTGATAATTGAATATCGAAAGATAAATTATCGGCTGTGCCATTATTTTGCTGGCGGTCTTGCTCATATTTTTCAGTTGCCGTTTTAAAACCGATCAGCGCCATGGCCAATTCCTCTGCAACTGGACGGAAAGCGGCATTTTGATGGATTAGTCGTTCTGCACGTGTGGTGCCACAAATATTAAACTCAACACATTGCCCATCGGGCACTGCCTGCGTGGTGCAATTGGCCAAAAGATTGAAAACAGGGTCACTATTAAACGCCCAATTATCTAAATCTGTTTTGACTTCGGGTTTACATGCGACTTGCTGCAAATATTTGGTAAGGCATTTTTCAAAATCAACAAAAGACGCAAATTGATTTTGATAACTGCCATAAAAAGTTTTATAGGTACCATCCACATCGCGTTGTGCGGTATAAAGTATGAATTTATTTCTGCCTTTTTCATCTGCCAATATTACTTGGGCAAATTTATTATTTCTGCTCAACTTACTATCATATGCGACATCGCAGACTAATGGGTCGGTAAAAGAATTACGGTGATGATTGGCGCCAAGATGCACCGTAATTATGTAACTATCTTCTGGTAAATGAGCAGCAATTCTATTTCTTTCGAAATTACGAAGAGCACTTTCAAAATCACTGAAACTAGCACGAATACGAAATGCAGCCGTTTCAACATTTATTTTTTCTAGTATACTATTTTGCGGTCTTGCATCCAAATTATTGGGATGAAATTGTGCATGAGTTGGCTTTGGGATAACAAGTATAGAGGAAGCTGCCAGTGTTGCAACAATAGTTGAAATATGTCTTTTAATCATAAGTTACCATGCTCTGATGCAACTAATATAGTCAAGATTGCTTTTTAAACTTAATATAAAATAAAATTTGTAGCACAATAATAAAAAGCCTTGATAGACCTGGCAGTGACCTACTCTCCCGCGTCTTAAGACGAAGTACCATCGGCGCTAAGCGGTTTCACGGCCGAGTTCGGGATGGGATCGGGTGTGGCACGCTTGCAATAACCACCAGGTCGATCAAGGCTTTTGAGGGCTTTAGGATCAACCAAGTAAAGGTTTGTTGTTAATTTGCTGAGACGAATTGAAAACGTCAGTTTAATATTGAGTACATTGCATACTTTTTGGTCACTGGATCCCCTGGGCGGGGATGACAAAAACATTTGCGCTTAACGCTGCATGTATGAAATTCAAGTCAATCGTGCGATTAGTAATGGTTAGCTTCATGCGTTACCGCACTTCCACACCCATCCTATCAACGTGGTGGTCTTCCACAGCACTAATTGCGAGATCTTGTTTCGAGGCGAGCTTCCTACTTAGATGCTTTCAGCAGTTATCTCTTCCGTATATAGCTACCCTGCGATGCCGCTGGCGCGACAACAGGTACACCAGAGATACGTCCACCCCGGTCCTCTCGTACTAAGGGCAGGTCCTCTCAAATCTCGTACACCCATGGCAGATAGGGACCGAACTGTCTCACGACGTTCTGAACCCAGCTCACGTACCTCTTTAAATGGCGAACAGCCATACCCTTGGGACCTGCTCCAGCCCCAGGATGAGATGAGCCGACATCGAGGTGCCAAACGATACCGTCGATATGAACTCTTGGGTATCATCAGCCTGTTATCCCCGGCGTACCTTTTATTCGTTGAGCGATGGCCCTTCCACACAGAACCACCGGATCACTATGACCCACTTTCGTGTCTGCTCGACTTGTCTGTCTCGCAGTCAGGCTAGCTTATGCCATTGCACTCGACGGTTGGTTTCCATCCAACCTGAGCTAACCTTCGCACGCCTCCGTTACACTTTGGGAGGCGACCGCCCCAGTCAAACTACCCACCATACAGGGTCCTCGCACCGGCTAACGGTGCTGAGTTAGACATCAGCAGTTTTCAGGGTGGTATTTCAAGGATGGCTCCACCACGGCTGGCGCCGCGGCTTCAAAGCCTCCCACCTATCCTACACAAAAAACCGCTAATGCCACTGTAAAGCTATAGTAAAGGTGCACGGGGTCTTTCCGTCTAACCACGGGAACTCCGCATCTTCACGGAGAATTCAATTTCGCTGAGTCTATGTTGGAGACAGTAGGGAAGTCGTTACGCCATTCGTGCGGGTCGGAACTTACCCGACAAGGAATTTCGCTACCTTAGGACCGTTATAGTTACGGCCGCCGTTCACCGGGGCTTCAATTCAGTGCTTGCACACCTCCTCTTAACCTTCCGGCACCGGGCAGGCGTCAGACCCTATACGTCGCCTTGCGGCTTAGCAGAGCCCTGTGTTTTAGTTAAACAGTCGCCACCCCCATTTCTGTGCCCCCGCCCCTAGCTTGCGCTAAAGACGGGCCCTCTTCTCCCGAAGTTACGAGGGCAATTTGCCGAGTTCCTTCAACATAGTTCTCTCAAGCGCCTGAGTATATTCTACTCACCCACCTGTGTCGGTTTTGGTACGGTCTATACGCGGGAGTTATTTCCTGGACAGTTTACACAGCCTATTCAATCCAATAAGAATAGACTTATACAACCGTCGTCACTACCCGCAGGCCACGGAATATTAACCGTGTTCCCATCGACTACGCCTGTCGGCCTCGCCTTAGGGGCCGGCTTACCCAACTCAGATTAACTTTAAGTTGGAATCCTTAGGTTTACGGCGACAGAGTTTCTCACTCTGTTTATCGCTACTTATGTCAGCATTCTCGCTTCTGATACCTCCAGCCGACCTGACGATCGACCTTCACCGGCTTACAGAACGCTCCGCTACCGCTCATACTTACGTATGAACCCTAAGCTTCGGTGCATGGCTTGAGCCCCGATACATTTTCGCCGCAGGACGTCTATTAGACCAGTGAGCTATTACGCTTTCTTTAAAAGATGGCTGCTTCTAAGCCAACTTCCTGGTTGTTTTGGACATCCCACATGCTTTACCACTTAGCCATGACTTGGGGACCTTAGCTGTAGGTCTGGGCTGTTTCCCTCTCGTCCACGGACCTTAGCACCCATGGACTGTCTGGCCGATCTAGACACTTTGGTATTCGGAGTTTGGTTAGGTTTGGTAAGAATTGCTTCCCCCTAGCCCATCCAGTGCTCTACCCCCAAAGGCAAATAATCGACGCACTACCTCAATAGTTTTCGCGGAGAACCAGCTATTACCCGGTTTGATTGGCCTTTCACCCCTAGCCACACCTCATCACCGTCTTTTTCAACAGACGTGTGTTCGATCCTCCAGTGCATGTTACTGCACCTTCAATCTGGACATGGCTAGCTCACCGGGTTTCGGGTCTAATGCATATAACTAAACGCCCTATTAAGACTTGGTTTCCCTGCGCCTGCACCTATCGGCTTAAGCTTGCTATACACACTAAGTCGCTGACCCATTATACAAAAGGTACGCGGTCACCCCATAAATGAGGCTCCCACTGATTGTAGGCATCCGGTTTCAGGTCTGTTTCACTCCCCTTGTCGGGGGACTTTTCACCTTTCCCTCACGGTACTTGTTCACTATCGGTCAATCAGGAGTACTTAGGCTTGGAGGGTGGTCCCCCCATGTTCAGACAGGATTACACGTGTCCCGCCCTACTCAAGGAATTATAGAAACTCTTACCGATACAGGGCTGTCACCTTCTATGGCGTTACTTTCCAGCAACTTTTCGTTCGTTTCTATAAAACACTGGCCTGATCCGCGTTCGCTCGCCACTACTAACGGAGTCTCAATTGATGTCCTTTCCTCCAGGTACTAAGATGTTTCAGTTCCCTGGGTTTGCTTTAATAACTTATGTATTCAGTTATTAATAATCCTTTATGAAGTCAGATGCGAATGGCTAGGCCACTCACACCTGACTTATGGATTGGGTTGCCCCATTCGGAAATTTGCGGATCATAGCTTATTCGCAGCTCCCCACAACTTATCGCAGCGTATCACGTCCTTCATCGCCTCTGATTGCCAAGGCATCCACCAAATGCCCTTATTATACTTGAATTTTAGCATACATGCAGAATTAAACACAAACTGTGCTGCATGATTTTGATTGTATTATAACTAGTTTTAGAACTCGTCTCAGCTAGTCCTGCTTCGAGATCGCCAGACGACAAAATTTACAAACGTAAATTAAGCCGACTAACTTGCGGTGGGTTAAATACCGCTTTAGCAGGACAAAATTAACAACAAACCTATTCACTTGTGATTGAGGTTTAACACCTCAATTGAAACGCGCCGGCGTCTCAATTGAGGTGTTAAATTAAGATGGATATTAAATAGTGGTGGGCCTGGTAAGACTTGAACTTACGACCTCACGCTTATCAAGCGCGCGCTCTAACCAACTGAGCTACAAGCCCTTACAAGGTATTGCGCCGGCGCTGAAGCGCTACGGTGCATCGCCAACGAAAGCAATAAGCTGTAAAGATGCTTGTAATTGCCATGGTTGGAAACTGGTTGGTGGAGCTGAACGGATTCGAACCGACGACCCCCTGAATGCAAATCAGGTGCTCTACCAACTGAGCTACAGCCCCGTCCAGAAATGCTGATACCCGTTTTAACGCGGGTTTCAGTGAAGGAAAAGATACACCGGCAGCAGCACGGCTTTGATTTTATAAAGATGAAGGTGTTTGGTCGTGAAACCAAATCCATTAAGACATCTTTTCTTAGAAAGGAGGTGATCCAGCCGCACCTTCCGATACGGCTACCTTGTTACGACTTCACCCCAGTCGCTGACCCCACTGTGGACCGCTGCTTCCTTACGGTTAGCGCACGGGCTTAAAGCGGAACCAACTCCCATGGTGTGACGGGCGGTGTGTACAAGGCCCGGGAACGTATTCACCGCGGCATGCTGATCCGCGATTACTAGCGATTCCACCTTCACGCAGGCGAGTTGCAGCCTGCGATCTGAACTGAGACAGTTTTTTGAGATTGGCTCCCCCTCGCGGGTTCGCGACCCATTGTCACTGCCATTGTAGTACGTGTGTAGCCCAGGCCGTAAGGGCCATGCTGACTTGACGTCATCCCCACCTTCCTCCGGCTTGACACCGGCAGTTTCGCTAGAGTGCCCAGCATTACCTGGTAGCAACTAACAATGAGGGTTGCGCTCGTTGCGGGACTTAACCCAACATCTCACGACACGAGCTGACGACAGCCATGCAGCACCTGTGTTCTATCCAGCCGAACTGAAGGAAATCATCTCTGAAATCCGCGATAGACATGTCAAGGCCTGGTAAGGTTCTTCGCGTTGCGTCGAATTAAACCACATACTCCACCGCTTGTGCGGGCCCCCGTCAATTCCTTTGAGTTTCAACCTTGCGGCCGTACTCCCCAGGCGGTCTGCTTCATGCGTTAGCGGCGTCACTGAACCTCTAGGATCCAACGACTAGCAGACATCGTTTAGGGCGTGGACTACCAGGGTATCTAATCCTGTTTGCTCCCCACGCTTTCGTATCTCAGCGTCAATTATTGGCCAGTCGGCTGCCTACGCCTTTGGTGTTCCTCCCAATATCTACGAATTTCACCTCTACACTGGGAATTCCGCCGACCTCTCCATAATTCCAGCGCGCCAGTATTAAATGCAGTTCTGGAGTTGAGCTCCAGGCTTTCACATCTAACTTAACGCACCGCCTACATACTCTTTACGCCCAGTAATTCCGAGCAACGCTCGCCCCCTTCGTATTACCGCGGCTGCTGGCACGAAGTTAGCCGGAGCTTATTCTGCGGGTACAGTCATCATCTTCCCCGCCAAAAGTGCTTTACAACCCGAAGGCCTTCATCACACACGCGGCATGGCTGCATCAGGCTTTCGCCCATTGTGCAATATTCCCCACTGCTGCCTCCCGTAGGAGTCTGGACCGTGTCTCAGTTCCAGTGTGGCTGATCATTCTCTCAAACCAGCTATGGATCGTAGGCTTGGTAGGCTTTTACCCCACCAACTACCTAATCCAACGCGGGCTCATCTCAAGGCAATAAATTTTTCAACTTGCGTCATATACGGTGTTAGCGTCAGTTTCCCGACGTTATTCCGTACCTTGAGGTAGATTCCCACGCGTTACTCACCCTTGCGCCACTAACCCGAAGGTTCGTTCGACTTGCATGTGTTAGGCCTGCCGCCAGCGTTCGCTCTGAGCCAGGATCAAACTCTCATGTTTGAAAATTTGATACCGACAAGCTTGTATGTGTTTATATCATACATAACATAATTATGTTTGATACAAGACACAGCTTATTGGCAAAATTGATTTATTTGCCGCGACCATCTTCAACCTAGGCTGAAGATAATCAAGCTGCTGCCTGTGTATCTTTTCCATCTTAAAAAGTCACTTGTCCAAGAACAGACGGTCAAAAATCCCTATCGGTTATCACTAACCGCCAGGACCCTTGGCTATCTTTTAAAGCTTTCGCACGGACCAAAGAATGCGTGAGGAAAAACCAAATTGCATCTTTAGTTCACCCCGACGCATTTGTCGGGGGGTTTTCATTATAAGCACACATCGAATTTTGATGCAAGTGGCAAATAACGTCAACCGGCGTGTTGTGGGTATAGCCGCATCCTTTTGACGTTTGCAAGCAAAAATTTACGTTTTTTTAAGGTTTTTTTGCCATGCCTTAATTTTCGCGCTTTTCCAATCACTCAGCCAAGCTTTGGCTGGCTGAAAAAACCGGCCAGCAAAGCAAAAGCGGCATAGGCCAGCCAGAGATTAACCGGCAAAAACAGCCAGGCGGCGCGGGGGGCAACCATTCGCAGCCGGATAAACAAATAAATACCCAGCAACAGCAGTAAAATATTGGCAACTTCGCCAATCAGCGCATTGCTTAGGCCCAGCGTATACAGCGGATAAGTTAAGCACAGCCAGATAAAGCCAAGCATCAACCGGTTGAGGTTTTTAGCGGGCGCGGTGGCGGCTTGCTGTAACTGCCAGCGTGCAGCGCCCATTAAGCCAAACAGGATTAGCCATATGATCCCAATTACCCAGCCTGGCGGCAGGAACGGATTCGTGATATTGCCCGCATCATTATCCCAGCCGAGCGAAAAAATCAGGCCATTGACCGCAGCCGCCGCCAGTACTGGCCAGCCAACCATCAACCATTGTTTTTTCAAAGTATTTTTAAGTGCCAACATTACCAAAGCCTATTTGCCAAAACTGTAGGTTAAAAATAGCCCGCCGGTAAACTGATCGGCACTGCCGCGCTGCCGGACCAGCGGCGCAGCGGCCGCATCCCCGGCCAGCCGGTCATAACCCGCCACCAGATTGGCGGTTAAACTGTAAGTGATCGGCGCAACCAAAACGCCGCCAAACCCGTATGACAACAAGCCGCCACCGGCCTGATAGCGCGGCAAGCCGGATTGTGCGGACTGCATGGCATCCACCCCGAAATACGCATCATTATAGTTGCTATCCACCACACTGGTGCGCGGGCCGAAAGACAGGATTAAAGGCGGCCCCTCGTTGTAAAACGCGGCGTGAATATCGTGGCTGTAATTCAGATTGAGATCGCTGATAAATCCATCATGGCCGCCGAGGCCCTGCCGCGCTTCCAGTTTCGCGCTTAAATCCCGCCAGGTGTACTCGGCAAAACCGCCCAGTTCAACCGTGCCATCCACATCGCCCAGCCCGTGCAAAGCCCGCGTTTTGGCACCCGCAATCCGAAACGGATTATTGCCATCTGCATAACGCGGGAAGGCATATTTAACCACCGGGCCGATGCGCCAGTGGTGGCGGTTGATAACGTTATAACCCAGCCCATCCTGCACCGATGCAAACACTTTATCTTTGTATTTAAACGTTAGATTAGGCACCGCGCTAAGCTGATAATCTTTGGAACCCAAAAACGCTGGCGCTTCGAGCAGCCCGGCACCCATACCGATTTCCCAAATTTTATGTTCAGGCGGGCCATCCGCAGCCTGCGCCAATAAAGGAAAAAGAGAAACAAGGCACAAAGCCCACCGGCGCATAAGCTATAGAAAATACTGGTTTAGAATGCCTTGTCCACAGCCTATTTTAAAATAATGGCTAGCCTCTTATTTTCAAAAGCTGTGCCTTTTCGCGCTGCCAGTCGCGTTCCTTGATCGCGGCGCGTTTATCGTGCGCTTTTTTGCCCTTGGCGAGGGCGAGTTCGAGTTTCACGAGGCCTTTATCCGTGAAATACATGCGCAAGGGCACGATGGTATTGCCCTCCTTCTGCACAGCGCCGAGCCATTTATTCAGCTGCCGTTCACGCATCAACAGCGCGCGCGGGCGAATCGCATCGAACCGCAGATGCGGCGGGGTAAAGGGGTATTCTTTGATATTCAAATTAAACAACATCAGTTTGCTGGTGCTGAGCGCCGCGTGGCATTCCTGCAGGCTAGCGCCATACAGGCGCAGGGCTTTCACCTCCGCCCCCTGCAGCACAATGCCGACCTCCAGACTATCGATAATGGTGTATTCGAACCGGGCTTTTTTATTCTGCCCGATCGTCTCCCCATTTTTGAGCATGCGCTGTGCCATGATGATTTTAGGTAAACATTTGCTGGATAAAATAGCAACTTTCACGCCGTCACTCCCGCGTAGGCGGGAGTCCAGGAATTATTAATGTGTGCAGCTTTGCTGCGCTCTTTGTCTGCTCCTAGATCCCCGCCTGCGCAGGGATGACGCCACTGTTAGAGAGCGTTGCGCTCAATCAACATGTTGAGATCACGGCCCCAGGCTTGTTTGAAATCATCAACCATGAATTCGGCCGGTGTTTTACCGGTCGCCGCGAAGGTAAAAATATGGTCGAGATAAACGGTTTCATCCTCGCCGTACTCATTGTATACCGCGCGATTACGCAAACCCATGCGCGCAATTTCCAGCACATCGAGGGCCGCGTTTTGCACCGATTTCCACAAACGGAAACGGCCTTTTAAGCCGTCTTTGGCGCATTGGGCGCGCAAGCGCATGAGATTTTCCGGTGTCCATTTACGCACCAATTGCCAGGCGGCTTCCAACGCATCGGCATCATATAATAACCCCGCCCACACGGCCGGTTGCGCAATTAACATACGCCATTTACCCGCATCCGAGCCGCGCATTTCCAAGTAATTGCGCAACCGCACATCGGTATAAATGGAGGAAATATGGATAAGAAAATCATCCATAGTTGGGCGTTCACCCGGCAATTCGCTTAAGTTACCATTCATAAAATCACCAAAACCGGCATTTTTAATTGGCTGGTAAACGCCGTTTTTATAGAGAATATGCAGCGGTCTTTTGAACAAGAATTCGATATAATGTGCCCACGACATATCGGGACTAAGCGCCATTTCAATAAAATCTTTTTGTGGTCCCTGATGCGTTTTCAGCGATTGGGCATAGCGGTAACTGCAATAACCGGTTTCGCGACCTTCCTTGAAGGGTGAGCTGGCGAATAGCGCCATGATGATCGGCTGCAATGCTAATGATACCCGCAGTTTCTTGACCATATCAGATTCACTGCCGATATCGTAATTGGCTTGCGCCGCGCAGGTTAGATAGCCCCAGCGCATATCCATGGTTTCGCCGCCCAGCGAATAAAACGCTTCGTAACGGGTCCGCGGTACTTGTGGGCGCGACGGCAAGGGCAGCGTTGGGTGATAACCGATGCCCAGAATCCCAACATCTTGTTCACTGCAAATCGCACGCAATTCGGCCAAGTATAAATTAAGTTCCCGTGCGGTTAAATGGATATCGGCCACTGGTGCGCCGGATAATTCTAACTGTCCGCCGGATTCCAAATTGATCGAATATTTACCCTTGGTGACCCCAATAATATTTTCGCCTTCCATAATGGCGGTCCAGGAATAGCGGTCAGCCAAGGTGTTTAACACGCGGCGGATGGAGGCTTCCCCTTCTGGTGCTTCATAAGGCAATAATATCTTATCGCTGCGGCGATAGAGGAATTTTTCGTGCTCAGTACCAATACGCCACTGGTCGTAAGGTTTATAACCTTTTTCAAAATAAGCGAGGATATCGGCTTTATTTTCAAGAAAAGCAGAGGGTTCGCTGGTAGCGGTTTGTGGGTTACCTGACATGACGGCCATCAAGCCGCCCTCGGTATAAATTTTAAATTATGCAAGCCTATAAAAGGTTATAAATTTTCAGTACTTATACCCGTATTTCTACGGTTTTTTAGGTTTGGCACAGGTTATGCATAGGTTCTGGCAAGATGGAAATATCCTACTCCCTGGCCCTTTCCCGCCAATTGGCTTTACAGCACAAGTTGGAGGTGACAGCCAATAACATCGCCAATGTGAACACTTCTGGTTTTAAAGCGGGCAGTTTGCTGATCCGCTCGGAAGATGTGAAGCCCAGCAGCAATAAAAATAATCTGGCAACCGATCAGCCCTGGAAAATGGCTTATGACTGGTCTGGCCTGCGGGATTACCGGCAAGGCGGCCTGAAAACAACTGGCAGCCCATTGGATTTAGCGATTACTGGTGAAGGCTTTTTCACAGTCAACACCCCCAACGGTCCGCGTTATACCCGTGGCGGCGCATTTAGCATGAATGACCAGGGCGAAGTGGTGGATGGCAATGGCAACCAGCTACAAGGCGATGGTTCGGCCGTCACTATTCCAAACAATGCTAAAGAAATTAATATTGCCACCGACGGCACATTAAGCGTCGACGGACAAGTTCAGGGCAAAATTCAAATTGTTAAATTTGATGATCCGCAAAGCCTGCAGACAGAAGGCAATGATCTTTACAATGGCGGTAATCAAACTGCGCAACCACTGGAAAATGCCCAAATGGTGCAAGGTGCGATTGAGCAAAGCAACGTGAATAGCGTGTTTGAAATGACCGATATGATCGAAATTTCACGCCAGTATGAAGCTACCCAAGGCATGGTGCAGCGCATGCATGACCGCGAGCAAAACGCCATTCGCACCATCGGCAAAGTTACTTAAAAAAATTAGAGGAGAGACGTTATGAGAGCATTAAATATCGGTGCCAGTGGGATGGCCGCACAGCAGATGAATGTGGAGACTATCTCCAACAACATCGCGAATATGACCACCACCGGCTTCAAACGCCAGCGCATTGAATTTGCCGATTTGATGTATCAAAATATTGTGATACCTGGTTCGGCATCGTCAGAACAAGGCAATCTGAATCCGGTTGGTATCCAACTAGGCAGCGGGGTAAAACCGATCGGGATTTATCGCACCATGGTGCAAGGCACGCTGAAACAAACTGACAGCAAGTTGGATTTGGCGGTTGATGGTAAAGGCCTTTTCCCAATTTCTTTACCAAATGGCGATACCGGTTATACCCGCGGCGGTTCATTCCAATTAGATGCGACTGGCCAGATTGTCACTGCCCAAGGTTATGTGCTGCAGCCTGGCATTACCATTCCTAACAACGCCTCTGATATTGCGATTAACGATGCAGGAGGCGTTTCGGTTACGCTGTCTGGACAAGTCGCTCCCCAGAATATTGGGCAAATACAGCTGGCCAATTTTCCCAATGAAGCAGGGCTGGAAGCAATCGGTGATAATCTATACAAAGAAAGTGCTGCCTCTGGCGCTGCCTTACAAGGTAATCCAGGCACTGAAAATTTTGGTAAATTGCGGCAAGGGAATTTGGAAACATCCAATGTGGATGCGGTATCTGAAATTACCAATATGATCACCGCCCAACGTGCTTATGAAATGAATTCAAAAGCCATGAAAACCGCCGATGAAATGTTGAGCACAGTTAATAATATTAAATAGTACATGATTACGTAATCATTTAAGGTAAATCGATGAGAACATTTCTGCTGGCTATTTTATTAGTGTGCAGTTTAGCACTTCCTGTGAACGCCCAAGAACAGGTAGAGCAAGCAAAAATTACCGTACCAGTACTGATTGTGCCTAAAGACATGAATGAGGCCATTACCGCGGATGATTTAACGACGATTGAATTGCCCGCCAAACGAGCGGCATCTGATACCCTAACAGATATGCAAGCCATTATCGGCCAGGCGCCGCGCCACCCTTTGCGCGCCAATGTGCCGCTGCGTAGCATTGATTTGCGCAAACCATATATCGTGACCAAGGGCAGTAAAATTAACATGGTTTACCAAAATGGCCCAATGCAACTAACCGCCACCGGCCGCGCCCTGGATAATGGCGGGATGGATGATCCCGTACGTGCGGTGAATATCGGCAGCAACCAAACGGTGGAAGGCCGCGTGAGCGGCACCAATACTGTGCGTTTGGATACCAAGCCTTAGCACTTGGCCTTATCCTAAGGACAATAGATTGCCACAAAACGGTTTTTTACTTTAACATTCTGTATGGATAAAAGCGTGCCTGTGCGGATTGGGATTGCGGGTTTGGGTACGGTGGGCACTGCCACGCTGCGCTTGCTGCAAAACCATGCCGAATTTGCTAAAGTAGTGGCGGTTAGCGCGCGCGATCAAAATAAAGCGCGTCAATTATCGCTTGCTGGTATTTGCTGGGCAAATGATGCAGTTGCATTAGCCCAAGATCCTGACATTGATTTGTTCATCGAATTAATCGGTGGCAGCGATGGGGTGGCGGCCGAAGCTGTTAAAACCGCGTTGCAAAATGGCAAACATGTCGTGACTGCCAATAAAGCATTACTCGCCAAGCATGGCATTGAACTGGCGCAATTGGCTGAACAACAAAAGGCGATCCTACGCGGCGAAGCCAGTGTGGGCGGTGCTATCCCCATTCTCCAAGCGTTGCGCACCGGTTATGCCGCCAATCGCATTAACCGCGTGGCCGGTATTTTGAATGGGACTTGCAATTATATTTTAACCGAAATGGCCAGCGGCGGGCGCGCGTTTGCGACCGTGTTGCACCATGCTCAGCAACTGGGTTATGCCGAATCCGATCCCAGTTTTGATGTCGACGGTATTGATACGGCCCATAAGCTTACCATTTTAGCGCTGCAGGCGCTGGGGGTGGCTGTGCCGTTTGATGCCATCCCCATTATGGGCATCCGGCAAATCAGTTCCGAAGATCTGCATTATGCGCATGAATTTGGCTATACGATTAAATTGCTGGGGGTGGCGGAGCGCATTGAACAGGCAATCACGTTGCGTGTGGCCCCACATTTGGTGCCGCAGACGCATTTGTTAAGCCAGGTGCATGGCGTGCTAAATGGTGTGGCGGTGGATGGGGATTATCTGGGCACGGGCCTTTTAATTGGCCGCGGTGCTGGCGGCGAGGCAACTGCCTCGGCTGTTGTTTCAGATGTATTAGCTATTGCTAAAGGAGACCGTCTGCCATTTTTCGGTATACCGGCAACTCAATTAAGTTCCGCAGCCAATAATGCCGATACCAAATTAATCCCCTATTATCTGCGTTGTGATCTGCGCGACGCGGTTGGCACCATGGCCCAACTCACCCGCATTTTAACCGAACATCATTTGTCGATTGATGCGCTGCAGATGCCGCCGCATAAAGCCGGTGGCACAGCACCGATTATTTTAACGCTGCAGCCCGCCAGTGAAACAAGCGTACACACTGCGTTGGCAGCAATCAAAATAGAATTACCAGGCTTAATTGGCACCCCATTATGTTTGCCAATTTTTATTAGCTAGGTATGCATTTCGATGGTGGCTGCCAGCCGCAAATCGCGCAAGGCGCGGCGCTGCAAGACATCGATCCGTTGATTGGCGATCGTATTATTCAACTGATCCTCGGTCGGTAAATTTTCGGCCGCAATCGTGCGGGTTTGCCGTAACAAAATAATGTGATAGCCGCGGGCACTGCGGATTGGTGCGGTGAGTTGATTAATGGTCATTTCCGCCACCGCTTTGGCGACTTCCGGTGCCAATTGTTCTGGTTGCACCCAGCCAAGCAAACCGCCTTGCGCAGCCGCCGAACCGGCTGAAAAACTGCGGGCCAGCGCTGGAAAACTACCGCCATGGCCAAGTTGATTATAAATATCGCTAGCTTGCTGCTGTACCGCTTTTTCATCGCCATTTTGATCAACCGGCAAGAAGATCTCCGCAATGTTATATTCGGTTTTGCCAATATGTGCTTTTAATTGCGCCATTTGCTGCTTGATTTCAGCGGGATCGATTTTCATTTGCGGCACCAGCCGGGCTTCGACATAGCGCCGCCACATTAAATCTGCTTTCAGCTGTTGATTAAGCGAATCCATGCTGACGCCCTGCTGGGCCAGCAATTCTGAAAATTGCGCAGGCGTAAAATTATTTTGCTGCGCCAATTGGGCAAAGCCTTGCGCGACATCTGGCTCACTCACTTGAATACTGGCTTTTTGTGCGGCGGTTTGTTTGATGCGTTCATCAACCAAACTGCGCACGGCGTTTTCGCGCATACGCGGATCTTGCGCGGCTTCTGGTGGCAGGTTCCCGGCGGCAATAATTAAACTTAAACGCTCCTGTGCTTCTTTCAGGGTAATCACCTGATCATCAACAGTGGCGAGCACGCGGTTAAGCAATTCCGCCGCATTGGTCGAAACCGCAGCGCAAACCAAAAACAGAGAGAGGAAAAATTTAGCCGTCTTCATAGAATGATAACAGCGTAGTACCGCTGAGCAGCGCTAGCAAGCCTGGGATCCAAGCCGCGAGTGTAATCGGCAAAATTTGGTTCACGGCCAGGGCTTCCAGCATATCCCGCATAAAGAATAATACGAAGCCAACCACCAGTCCGGCCCCCACCAACCATTTTTCCCGCCCGCTGCGGCTATACCGCATCGCAAAAGCGCCAGCGAGCAAGATTAAACCGGCATATAATACAGGTTCCGCCCATAAACTGGCCTGCATGAATTCTAAATGCGCGGTGGCTAAACCATTTTGCCGCAGGATTTGTAGCAAATTCGGAATACGCCAGAAGTTCATGGTTTCGGGAGAAGCAAAGCGTTCGGCCAATTGATCGACCGTTAACGTGGTCGGCACCCGTAAATTAATCAGTGGAATGCCATTGCCGTCCGGCGTGCTGCGCAATGCTTTCGGTAATAACCAGGCTTTGCCCTCAATTAAATTGCCATTGGGCGCATCGAAGCGTTGGAGCAATTGGCCGGTGGCATCATATTCCCAAATGCTCACCTGCTCCCATGGCTCATCCCCGCTGGCTAAACGCGCGACATTGACGATCCGGTTACCGCCACCGGCCAGTGGTTCGCGCAGCCATAAGCCTGTTTTCAATAAATTGAGTGAGGTGTTTTTATAGCGCAGGGTGACCCGGTCCCAGCGTTCATATTTACCGTAAAGCACCGCCCCTAAGGGTTGCAGTGCACCCGTACGCCCCATGCCTAAGCACAAGGCCACAATTACTACTGGTGCCAGAAAGCGCCAGGCGGGCCAGCCTAAACTGCGCATCACAATCCATTCATGTTGGCGGGCCATTTGCCAGAACATCAGCAGCGCACTGATCAGCACCGCGAAAGGTAAAATACGCTGTCCGACCAATGGCATTTTAAACAAACCCATTTCCAGAATGGTCAATAAATCGGCAACATCTTTGCGGCTGGTGCGGCGCAACAAATCGATCACCTCAAACAAATAATCGATGCTCCATAACACTAGTAACACCAGCAAGAAATACCCAATGAAGCGCAGGACGATATAACGATCAAGAACGGTTAGCATAGGCGCTCCCTAAATATGGGCCAATCCATATAATCCAGCCGATGCCCAGTAGTAAAGCGAGTGGCAGCCCGAATGGTACTGCCCACCACAGCAAGGCATGGCCAGCCAATTGGGTGGTTGACAGTAATACCAATTGTAAAGCCAGCGCGCTTAACAATAACACTGTCCGTGGCCAGGAACGGCTTTGCCGCGGCGCACCCGCTAAAAGCGCCGCACCCACTGCCAAACTCACCATCCCCCAGATCGCCAAGGGTTGCGACCAGCGTTGCAGCCATTCATCGCGAATTTCTGGGGTGACTTTGCTGGGGTCACGCATCTCTTTCCAGAGCTTCTTGGCACCCACTTCACGCGTTTTTGGGGTTAGTTGATCCCGCAGCTGGCTCCAATCCAAATCGAGCGTATAGCGATCAAAACTCAGCCAGCTAACCCGCCCAGGGTCTGGTTGATAGTTTTGCCGCACGCCATGATAAATCACCATTTGCGGCGCCGCACCGGTGTTATCGAGCATGCCTTCTTTGGCGGTAATCGTGACCGTTTCTTTGGGATTGCGCATATCATGGATGAAAACATCTTGGAGTTTTTGCGTGCCCAGGCGTGCCCGCACGAAAATGGTGAGCTTTTCACCCGCATCTGAAAACGTGCCGGTTTTGAGCAAGGCAGCGGCATAATTATTGGCCAAGGCCTGTTGTTCAAAGCGCAATTCCCGCTGTGAAATAGGTGCCCATTGCCAAACCAGCATGAACTGTAAAGCAAAAGCCAAAAAGGCGACCAGGAGTGCGGAAGCAGCCAGTGAAAAACGGCCAACCCCCAGCGCTTGCATGGCGACCCATTCACGGTCTTGCTGCAAGCGCTGGAAACTAAGCATCAACCCCAAAAATAAACACAGCGGCAACAAGGGCGATAGCAAACTGGGGATAAGCAGCAATAACAATTTAAGTGTCATACCAAGCGGGGCGGCGCTATCCATAAGCATATTAAACAGGCGCAAGGCTTGCGCCAGCCACACAATGGTCAGCAAGGTGCCTAGCACAATCAACACGCTACGGGCATGTTGGCCGAATAAATAACGATGAACTTGCCAAACCATCACTTGACGCTTTTACGAATACTATCGATCCTAACGGCATCATGACCTATTTGACCATTGCTTTCAGCAAAACTTTATCCCCTGCCAAAAAAGGTCAGCGGACGGCCTTGATTTTAGCGGTGAATGAGGGCGGCAATCTGCCAGCTTTAACCGCGCAATATGATCTGGCTTTCAATAACGCCATTAAAACAGCAGTGGCCAATAGCAAATTTACCGGCAAAGCTAAACAAACCATGGTACTGCCCGCCCCGGCCGGGCAACCATATCACTGGGTGGTATTGGCGGGCGCTGGAGATATCACCAAACCGACCCCATTATTGCCGCAGCAACTGGGCGGTAGTTTGGTGTCGTTATTGAATGGCCTGGGCGTTACCCATGCTGCCTTGCAGATTGAAGGCACAGCCGAACAAATGGCGCAGATTGGCTATGGCGCGGTGTTGCGCGCTTATCGGTTCGATCATTATTTCACGAAAAAACCGGATGGCAGCAAACCAACTTTGCAAATTCTGACCGTGATTACGGATGATGTGGCTGGTGCCAAAAAAGCCTATGTGAATTACGATGCGTTGGCGCAAGGCACGTATTTAACGCGTGATTTAGCCAGCGAACCAGCCAATATTTTATATCCAGAAAGCTATGCCCAGCGCGTGCAAGCGGAACTCGCGCCATTGGGTGTGAAAGTGACCGTGCTGAACCAAAAGCAGTTGGAAAAATTGAAAATGGGGGCGTTGCTCGGGGTTGGCCAGGGGTCGGTCCGCGAGTCATTTGTCGTGGTGTTGGAATGGAGCGGTAACCCTAATGATAAGCAAGCGCCGCTGGGTTTTATCGGCAAGGGTGTGACATTTGATACGGGCGGCATTTCGATTAAACCGGCGGCCGGTATGGAAGATATGAAACATGATATGGCAGGCTCGGCCACCGTGGTGGGCCTGTTCAAAACGCTGGCGTTGCGCAATGCCAAAGTGAATGCCGTTGGCCTGATTGGCTTGGTGGAAAATATGCCGGATGCCAATGCCCAGCGCCCGGGCGATGTGGTTACATCTATGTCGGGCCAGACCATTGAAGTATTGAACACGGATGCCGAAGGCCGGTTAGTATTGGCCGATGTGATTTGGTATGCACAGGAAAAATACAAGCCGCGTTTGTTGATTGATCTGGCGACCCTGACCGGCGCAGTGATTGTTGCGCTCGGTTCCGAAATTGCCGGGGTAATGGGCAATGATGAAAATCTGGAAAATTTAATTATCGAAGCCAGCAAACGCACGGGTGAACAAGCCTGGCGCTTGCCGTTGACTGAAGCGTTTGACAAAGCGATCGACAGCAAAATCGCCGATATGCAAAATATCAGCAATGAAAAAGGCGGCGGTAGCAGTAATGGCGGCGTGTTTATTCAGCGCTTTGTGAAAAAAGGCACGCCTTGGGCACATATTGATATCGCGGGCACCGCTTGGACCAAAAAAGCCACTGCTATCTGCCCGGAAGGCGCCACCGGTTATGGTGTGGCGCTGTTGGATGATTACATCCGCCATAATCATGAATATTAATTAAACCCGGTTAATACCGGGTTTAATTAATATTCGTTATGGAACCTGTGCGGATGCAGCAGTATTCACATAGTTTTGCAAGTTTGCTGCTACTGAATTTTTAGCGTCCGTATGATCGACAAAATATAAACCGGGCAAACTCCAAAATTCAGCAATTGCAGCTGCAATGGTTTGGCCTGCTTTTGGTTTAATAGAAAATTTGAAAGTGGGCAATTTTTCAATCAAGCCAAATCCTAAATAGGGATTTGTTTGGCCTTCAGGTACATCACTTTCCAACAAAGTAATCTTAAACTTTTTAGCATCGTCGATACTACCGTCCGCAATACTAGATTCAAAAATCCATAACAAAGTTGAGCCATCTATATAAGCATCCACCGGAACATTTTCATGGCCGAAATTTGATTGATGAATGTAAGCAATCACACCGTAAAATTGATTATGTAAATTATGGGCCTTTTGTTGTATTACTTCAACCATTATTAACTCCAATTGCCATATTTAAAATATCGTAAACCACGTTTTATTATTTGCCAAGCTAGGTTTTTACCAACACAATGATTGCGCGGATCGGATGGCTGCGCGGGGGCGACTTCGTGAGGAAAGTCCGGGCTCCAGGGGAAAATGGTGCCGGTTAATCACCGGGATGCGGGGAAACCCGTAGCAGGCCAGTGCCACAGAGATATACCGCCTTACTACGCCCAGCGATGGGCTAACCGTGTATCATGCCGGTGAAGTGGGGTAAGGGTGAAAAGGTGCGGTAAGAGCGCACCGCGTGAGCAGTAATGTAAGCGGCCAGGTAAACCCCACCGGGAGCAAAACCAAGTGGTGCAGCTCAACGCAAGTTGACGGTATTCCCCGCCGAGACTGTGCAGGTAGGTTGCAAGAACGTATAAGTAATTATACGTCCAGATGAATAGCCATCCAAGTGCGTAGCACTGGACAGAACCCGGCTTATAGATCCGCTTTATTATTAAATACTTGCCGGTGCGCCGGCAGCAGGCGCGTGATGGCAAATATTGCGGTGCCAAGCACCAAGACAATCGCTGCAATTTTAGCCACATTATGAAATTCAGCGGGTATGGTTAGAATACCGATTAAGCTGATCAGCGAAATGATTGAAAGCATGACAATTGGCCAATGCCAACGCCCTAACGAAAAGCCATTAATGGCCGGTAATTTATGCCTGCCGAAAATAAAGCTGAGCACAGTGATTAGGTAGCCAAGGCCTAGTAAAACAACCGGCGCGGCATATAAATCGGTTAAATCTTTGGCCAATAAGAACGTTACAATTTCAATAGCAGCAACCAGCCAAACAGCCGTTGCCGGAATAGCATGTGACGATATTTTGCTTAAATATTTTGCGCCAATCATCCGGCCATCGCGCGCCACGGCAAATAATAACCGCGAAGCAGTTGTGATGCCCAGCAGGGACGCGGCGAACATGGCGATGACCACTAATAGTAAAAATGCTTTGGTCATCACCGGTCCGAGATGAAAAAGGACAATCGCGGAAACTGGATCACTGGCTGTTGTAACGGTAGCTAAATCTGGAATGGCGAGTGTGATGATCACTAAAAAAACAAAACCCAATATGACCGAGGCCAGCACGGCGGTGATAATACTGCGCGGCGTAATTTGTTGCACATTGATTGTTTCTTCCGATAGATCCGCGGCGGTTTCAAAACCAAAAATAGTCCACGCACCCAGCAAACAGGCAGATAAAAAAGCCGGCCAATAGGGCGTGGGTGTCGCTGGAATGGTGGTTAATAATTGTGGCTGCGCATCACCATGGATGCAAAGCACAGATATCAACAATAAACCAAAAACTGCAATGGCGATAAGCTCGGCGGTGACGGCAAGTTTGTTAATCCAGCTGGCCAAACTAACCCCATAAACATTGATCACAACTTGCATTAAAATAATCACAACGCCAATCAAGCGAATGGAATTGGTGGATAATGTAATGCCAAGCAAACTTTGCAACGGAGTCATTGCCGCTGCGACCACACCCACCGTGCCAATGGCGTAGGCAAAGAGCATAATCCAGGCAGTGAACCAACCCAGTTGCGGATTGGTTAGCCGCGTAGTCCAATTATAAATGGAACCCGTAAGCGGTAAGCGTCCAGCCATTTCCGCGAAAACCAAGGCCACCATGAATTGGCCAAAACCGACCAGCAACCAGGTCCAAATTCCAAACGGGCCCGCATGTATCAGCACATAGCCGTAATTGGCGAAGATACCCATGAGGATTGACATGAAGGAAAACGACACCGCAAAAGACGAAAATAAACCCAGTTTGCGCCTTAATTGCGGCTGGTAACCGGCGGCAATTAGTACCACATCATCGTTTGATATCATTGGATTATTTACCATTCGCAGCCCCAGTAAACAAGATGCTTGCAACCATTAAGCGGTGCAACAAGAAACTTCAATTGCATTCAATAAAAAGTAAAATACCTATTAATGGTTTCGCAAAAGCGATATATTAAGTTTATGCAATTGGCTTCCCTGGCCCAAATCCGCGCGGCCCGCGCTTTGTTGAATTGGACGCAAAGCGATTTGGCCCGTGCGGCCAAGCTATCACTGGCCGCAGTGAATAATTTAGAACGCGATGCCAGCAATCCACGTTTGAACACACTGGTTAAAATTCAGGCCGCTTTGGAAACGCATGGCGTGGAATTTCAGCAGGGCCCTGGCGTGCGACTGCGTGGTGAAGTTTTTAATATTACCACGATTGATCGGGGTGATATTTATGCACAGTTTTTAAACGATATTCTAACCACCTGCCTAACCCAACAATGCCGCGAGAGTTACTATATCAACATGAATGACGCGGATTTAGCGGCCACCAGCCCGATTGCTTTTGCGCAATATGCGCGTGATTTGCAAAAATATGATTTGCATGAACGGGTGCTGGTGGAAGCTGGCGATACCCAAATGATGTTTCCGCCCAGCAATACGCGTTACCGCTGGCTGCCCAAAGCGCTATTCGGCGTTGCCCCATTTGCACTATATGGCAACAAACTCGCACTAATTTTATGGGGGCCGCCGACCCGCGCGGTGATTATCGAAAATCCATCGGTCGCCGCCAGTTATGCCAAGCAATTTGAATTTTTTTGGGCCCAAGCCAAAGACCCGCCCTATACCGAAAAACAGCTATATGAAATGAGTACCAAATTGTTGCCGCTTAACTAAGAACGGTAATCGGCATTAATTGAAATATAACCATGCGTAAGATCACACGTCCAGGCGGTGAAGCTGCTGCGGCCTAGGCCTAAATCGACATCGATTTCAATGTCGCGGGTTTTGATATGTGCGGCGACCAGGCTTTCATCGTAATTGGGGATCACGCCGCCATCAGCCGCGATTAAATAGCCGCCCATGCCGACCTTCAATCTATCGGGATCGACCGCCGCTCCAGATTTGCCGGCGGCCATGACGATACGGCCCCAATTTGCATCTTCCCCAGCAATAGCGGTTTTAATCAGCGGCGAGTTGGCAATGCTCATCGCTACTTTTTTGGCATCCGCTTTTGATTTAGCGCCGGTAACATGGACGGTGATGAATTTTTGGGCGCCTTCGCCATCACGCACCACGAGTTGCGCAAGCTCAATCATCACATCGGTGAGCGTGCGTTTAAAATCGCGCAAAACCGGATCGGTTAAACTTTCCACCACCGGATGCTGCGCCACACCGCTGGCAATTAAATACAGACTGTCATTGGTCGAGGTATCGCTATCGACCGTGATGGCATTAAATGAAATCGCCACGATTTGCTGGAGTAAGGCTTGCAGCAGTTCCGCAGGTATGCGCGCATCGGTGCACACCGCGGCGAGCATGGTTGCCATATCCGGCATAATCATACCAGAACCTTTGGCGATACCGTTGATGGTAATGGTGCTGCCGCCAATTTGGCATTGCTTGCTAACCAATTTGGGAAAAGTATCCGTGGTCGCAATGGCTTTGGCGGCGGCAAACCATGGTTTGTCATCCAGCGCTTTAATCAAATTGGGCACTTGTGCCGTAATTTTTTGCGCGGGCAATAATTGGCCGATAACGCCGGTGGAAGCCATTAAAATTTCGGAAGGTTGGAGACCCAAAGCCTGTGCAGTGGCGGCCATGACTTCCTGCACTGCTTCTTCGCCTGGCGCACCGGTAAAGGCATTGGCATTGCCTGCATTAATCAGTAATGCGCGGGTCGCGCCGCTACTGCGTTCCAAATTCAACTGGCACCATTGCACCGGCGCGGCCGCAGTTTTGGATTTGGTAAATACCCCGGCAGCGGTCGCGCCAGGCGGGCAGCAGATTAACAATAAATCATCACGGTCTTTGTATTTAATGCCCGCATGGCCGGTGGCCAAAGCAATCCCTGGTACTGGCGGCACAACCTCAACGATTTCCGGTGCCAAGGGCGAGCGGGGCAAACCATGGCCAGCCATTATTTTTTATCCTCAGCTGGAGGATTGTACAGCACATCCACCTTGGCTTTTTCACGCAAACTGGCTAGCTCTTTTTGCATAACGCGCTGCAATTCTGGCCCGCGCAATGTTTCTTTCACATCGTCAAATTTTGGCGTAGGACGTTCGCGGCGATCTTCCAATTTGATGACCGACCAACCGAATGAGGTTTTAACCGGTGTTTTGGTGTATTCCCCTTTTTTCAAAGCAAAGGCTGCTTCGGTGTAGGCAGGCGGTGCTTCATTTTTGGCCACATAATTCATGGCCCCAGCGTTGGCCTTGTCCTGAGCCTTTATATTATATTCTTTGGCCAAATCTGTAAAATCAGCACCGTCATTTAATTTTTCAATCACTGCTTGGGCTGTTTTTTCATCTTTCACCATAATTTGGCGCGTTTTAACCGTTTCTACGGACGGGTTGTCCTTTTTAAACTGCGCATAAGGCTTTTTTAAATCGGCATCGGTTAGTTTCGCATCGCCCGTTTTCTTTAAATAACTCTCCACCAATACCCGTTCACGGGCAGCCTGCAAATGTCGCTGCACGGCAGGATCTGCTTCAATTTTTGCTGCGGCAGCGGCCTGTAAAACCACTTCGGTATTGATAAGCTGGTCAAGCGCCACTTTGCGGATCACATTATCCGGCAAACTGCTAATTTGTTTGGGCAAATCAGCCAATAACGTTTGATATTGGGCTTCTGTGATTTCAATGCCATTTACCCGGGCTAGCACGGTATTGGCCGGCAACGTCTCGGCATGCGCACACAGCGTCCAAATTAAATAAGCACATATAATATAAAGCAAGAAAGAGGCGCGCATGATTCTAATCCCACGCCATGCTGCGCAAATTTGCCGCAACACGCAAGCAACAGCCGCGCCTAAGTTTGGCTGGAGGCATAAAACTTGATTGACAGTCCGTCGGTATTTTCGGTTACTGTGCCAAAACTCATTAGATTAACAGGTTTAGATAACATGGCTCTTGCTCAACCCGCCGCCGCAATTGGCGCTAACGTTTTGAATGCGCCCTTGGCTGGCACCGTCATGGCTGGCAAACGTGGTCTGATTATGGGCGTAGCCAATGATCGTTCGATTGCGTGGGGCATTGCTCAGCAGTTAGCGGCACAAGGGGCTGAACTGGCTTTTACCTATCAAGGTGAAGCTTTGTTAAAGCGCGTGACCCCATTAGCGGAAAGCGTTGGCGGCAAACATATTCTGCCGTGTGATGTAACTGATGAAGCATCGGTCGCCGCTGCCTTTAAAACTTTGGCCGATGATTGGGGCACGGTTGATTTTGTGGTGCATGCCATTGCCTATTCCGACAAGAACGAGTTGGACGGCCGTTACGTGAATACGACACGGGACAACTTTTTGCGCACCATGGATATCTCCGTTTTTTCATTCACCGAAGTCGCCAAACATGCGGCCAAATTAATGCCCAATGGTGGCAGCTTGGTTACCCTAACCTATTACGGCGCGGAACAGGTTATCCCGCATTATAACGTCATGGGCGTGGCCAAAGCAGCTTTAGAAGCCTCGGTCCGCTATCTAGCCGCCGATTTAGGTGCCCAGCAAATCCGCGTAAATGCCATTTCCGCCGGTCCCATTAAAACGCTGGCGGCCAGCGGGATTGGCGATATGCGCTATATCCTGAAATGGAATGAATTAAACGCGCCGTTGCTGCGCAATACCACCACTTTAGAATGCGGCGGCGCGGCCCTGTATCTGCTTAGCGATCTTTCAACCGGCACTTCCGGCGAAGTATTACACGTCGATAGCGGTTACCATGTGGTTGGGATGATGAATGTCGAAACCGCTGGCGGCATCAGCGAACTAACAGCGCAAATGGCCCAGCAGGCTGCTGTATAATTTTTATACTTAGTGTCTAAACTATATTTAAAATTAAGCAGCGATTTGGGCGGCGAGATTTTGACACAGATTTTTAATCGCCGCAGCATCGTCCCCTTCAGCCATGATCCGCAATAGCGGCTCGGTACCGGATTTACGCACCAGTAAGCGGCCATTACCATTTAACTTGGCTTCGGCGGCTTGGATCGCGGCTTGAAAATAGGGATCGGCCATGGGGTTTTGACCAGGCGATAATTTCACATTTTGCAAAATTTGCGGCACGGCTTTGAATACTTGCAAGGCTTCGCTGGCTGGCCGTTTTTTGGCGCATAAGATGCTCAGCACCTGTAAAGCGGCAATGATACCATCGCCCGTGGTGGCATAATCGCTCAGCACCATATGGCCGGATTGTTCGCCGCCCAGGTTAAACCCGCCTTTGCGCATGGCTTCGACCACATAGCGGTCGCCCACAGCGGTGCGGTGCAACGCAATGCCTTTTTCGGTTAAGTAGCGTTCCATACCCAAATTGGACATGATCGTGGCCACTACCCCGCCCTGACGTAGTTCCCCTTTGGCCTGCCAATCCACTGCCAATAACGTTAGCAGCTGATCGCCATTTACGGGCGCACCGGTTTCATCGACAATGATTAAGCGATCGGCATCACCGTCAAGGGCAATTCCTAAATCTGCTTTGTAATAGGGTACTGCCCGTTGCAAAGCTTCAATATCGGTCGCGCCGCAACCGGCATTGATATTCATGCCATCGGGCTCGTCGGCCAGGGGAATAACATCTGCGCCTAATTCCCAAAAAACTTTCGGTGCGATTTTATAGGCCGCGCCGTTGGCGCAATCGACCACGATTTTAATACCGTCCAGGCGCAGACCGCGTGGAAAGGTGCTTTTACAAAATTCGATATAGCGACCGGCGGCATCTTCCAAACGGCTGGCCCGGCCCAATTCATGCGATGGGGCTAAATCGGCTTCGGTAAGCGTGTTAACTTTTGCCTCAATCGCATTTTCGATTTCATCAGAAAGTTTATAGCCGTCTGGCCCAAATAATTTGATGCCATTATCATAATATGGGTTATGTGAGGCTGAGAGCATTACACCTAAATCTGCCCGTAAGGAACGGGTGAGCTGCGCCACCGCCGGTGTTGGCACTGGCCCCAGCAATACGACATCCATCCCGGCGCCAATGAAACCAGCGGTTAAAGCAGGCTCCAACAGATATCCCGATAGGCGTGTATCCTTACCAATCACAACCTTATTATGGTGGGCAGTGGGCTGAAATTGACTCGCAGTTGCAATCGCCACGCGCAAGATTTGTTCGGCCGTCATTACGCCGCGATTGGCGGTGCCGCGAATACCATCCGTGCCGAATAATTTGCCCATACAGGTTTATGATTAAGATGCTTGTTAACCTTATGGCAAGGCTTTGCCGCTAGGCTGGGCTTGGTTTAGAATCAAACCAGATTCGCAGAAGGCGGCTAAGATGGGTGCAATTATTGGTCTGGTGACGCTGTTTGTCTGCGTTTTCGGCAGTTATGTGGTCTTGGGCCATGGTAAAATGGAACCGATTATGGAAGCCATGGTCGGCGAAATGGTCACCATCGGCGGCGCAGCGGTAGCATCTTTCTTGATTAGCAACCCAGGCACGATTGCTAAGAAAACCATGAAGGATATTCCGCTGGTTTTTAAAGGTAACCCGTTTAAAAAACAGGATTATATCGATCTGCTAACCCTATTATATTTACTGGCCAAACTGATTAAATCCAAAGGGATTATTGCGGTTGAATCGCATATTGAAAATCCGCATGAAAGCAGTATTTTCAATCAATTCCCCAAAGTGGCCCATGATCATTTCGCCATCGATTTGATTTGCGACACGCTGCGCATGATGACGATGAATATGTCTGATCCGCATCAGGTGGAAAATAGCATCGATAAACAAATTGAAAAGCATCACCATGAAGGTGCCGCCCCATCAGGTGCCATTCAGAATATGGCCGATGCCACGCCCGCTTTGGGAATTGTGGCCGCCGTGTTAGGCATTATCAAAACCATGAGCTCGATTGACCAACCGCCTACTATTTTGGGCGGGATGATTGGCCACGCGCTGGTGGGAACTTTCTTGGGGGTGTTTTTAGCTTACGGGATTTTCGGGCCATTTGCGAAGAAGCTGGAAAATATTTACCACGAAGAAGTCAGCTTTTATTATGTGATCCGCGATGTTTTGGTGGCCTTTTTACATGGTAATGCCGTGCAGGTGGCAGTTGAAATCGGCCGTGGTTCTGTGCCCAGCCACATGCAACCGAAATTCTCTGAATTGGAAGAAGTGTTGAATAACGCCAAAATTGAGGGTTAATTTAAGTTTTTCCTTGCCTTTAATGGTTTATTTGCGGCTATCTACCTGCTCACCTGCGCTATCACTTGTGGATAGTGCTAAGGTTTATCTGGCAATACTGCCGTGATAAGCCGTTAACCATAAGGAAACCCAATCATGCCGCTGTATGAAACAGTGCTGATTGCCCGGCAGGATATGTCGGAAAATCAGGTCAATACTTTAAGCCAGGATCTTTCCCAGCTCGTCGAAGCGCAAGGTGGCACCACCAAGCGGATCGAGCCATGGGGCCTGCGCAATCTTGCTTACCGCATCAATAAAAACCGTAAAGGTTATTATGTGCTGTTCCATTTTGATACGCCTTCTGAGGCGATTACCGAATTGGAGCGCAATATGCGTCTTTCCGAAGACATTTTACGGTTTATGACTGTGCGTATTGAAACCTTGCCAGAAGGCCAATCGGCGATTTTGCGCAAGCGTGATGAAGAAGATGTGGAAAGCTTGGCCCCCGCTAATGATGCGTACCGGCCAAAAATCAGCCGCCGTCCAACTGAAGATGCGGCAGGAGAATAATTTATGAGCGAATATCGTAATTCAGCTAGCCCATCAAGTGGTGCCGGCGGTGGTAGCCAAAGTTATGGCGAGCGTTCTGGTGGCGGTGAGCGCGGCGAACGCGGTGGGGACCGTTCTGGGGACCGTGAAGGTGGTGAACGCGGCGGGCGCCGGCCATCTTTTCGCACGGGTAAACGCAAATGCCCTTTTACTGGACCTGATGCTTTGCCAATCGATTACAAAGACATCAACATTTTAGGCCGTTTCGTGACCGAACGTGGCAAAATTATGCCATCACGGATCACCGGCGTGTCTGCCAAAAAACAACGTAAATTGTCACAAGCCATTAAGCGTGCGCGCTATTTGGCGTTGATGCCATTTTCGGCACAGAAGAAATAAGGGAGCGTAAAATGGAAGTTGTCCTCCTCGAACGCGTGGATAAATTGGGCCGCATCGGCGATGTGGTCACGGTTAAACAAGGTTACGCCCGTAACTTTTTACTGCCGCAGCAAAAAGCGCTGCGCGCCACCAAAGACAATATGGCGTATTTTGAGCAGCAAAAAGCCGCTTTGGCTGCGCAAGATGATAACCGCCGGACCGATGCGGCCAAGCAAGGTGAAGCACTGCAGGGTGTGAAAGCGGTAATGATCCGCGCGGCTTCAGAGACTGGCCAATTATACGGTTCAGTGACTGCCCGTGACGTGGCCGATGCGTTGGCCGAAGCCGGTCACCAAGCACCGCGTAACGCTATTCAATTGGATCAAGGCATTAAAAGACTGGGTGTTTATCCAATTAAAGTTGCGTTGCACCCTGAAGTGGTTGTGACTGTTACTTTGGCAGTTGCCCGTTCGGCTGCTGATGCTCAGAAAGCGTTTAGCGATGATGCGAAAGCAACAACCTCTAAAGCCACTGAAAATGCGGGTAGTGATACGGCCGAAGAAGAAATGATTCTTTAATTATTTTGGATCGTTTGGCAAATAGCCCGTTTGGTTGCGACCAAGCGGGCTTATTTTTTGCCACCAACCGTGAGCGGATAACGCCATTCCCGACCAAAACTACGGGTGGTGAGTTTAGGGCCTGGCGGTGCTTGATAACGCTTATATTCAGCTAAATGGAATAATTTAATGGTTTTATCGACAATCAGACGGTCATAGCCAGCGGCAACGATTTGATCAGCATTTTGATAACCCTCAACCAATCGCTGTAAAATGGCATCTAGTATTTCATAAGGCGGCAGATTATCTTGATCCACTTGCTCTGGTTTTAGTTCAGCGGTTGGTGGGCGTGTAAAAATTCTTTCCGGAATGATGTCGCCATAGCATGCTTTCGCTAAAGTATAGACTTCGGTTTTATATAAATCCTTCAGTGGATTAAACGCGCCGCACATATCGCCATATAAAGTGCCGTAACCAACTGCAAGTTCAGATTTATTACTGGTGGTCAGCAACAACGCATTTTGTGCATTGCTAAGCGCCATAAGGATAACCGCACGAATACGTGATTGTAAATTCTGCCAGGGCAGATCAGTAGTTTCGGAAATATACTGTTTCAATATTCCATGAAAGGCAGTGACCGGTTGTTCAATTGGAATTTCTTGTAGCGCAATGCCAAGTTTACCAGCCAGCGCTTGGGCATCCACACGACTTGCTTCGCTGGTATAATGATAGGGCAAACCAATGACCGTGACATTTTCGGCACCCAATGCTTCCGCTGCCAGACAAGCAACCAATGCGCTATCAATTCCGCCAGACAAACCAAGCAGGATCTTTTTGAACCCATTGCGCTGCACGTAATCACGTAAGGCCAAGACAATTAAATCTTTGGTGAAAGGCTGATCAATTGCTGTGTAATCTGTATCAGCAAATTTTGCAGTCGCATTAAAATCAACCGGTAGTTCAGTTGCTGCCAAGTTAGCTAACGCGATTAGATCGCCGGTGGCATTGAGCGCAAAACTGCCACCATCAAAAACGATATCATCTTGCCCGCCGCTATAATTCACGTAAGCAAGGGGCAAGAGAGTGGCCTGCACCCGCGCGCGGGCCTGGAACAAACGTTGCGCGCGTTTATAACGATCAAACGGGCTGGCATTGATCACCAATAATACTTCCGCCCCTTTTGCCTTGGCTTGCAATGCGGGTTCCGGATACCACATGTCTTCGCAAATCAGCACGCCTAGTTTAACCCCCTGCCAATCAATCGGTAGCAGCGCATGGCCTGGCGTGAAATAACGCGCTTCATCAAATACATCGTAGGTGGGTAAATGCTGCTTAAGCGCCGCGACTTGGACCTGGCCATCGGTGAGCAGCAGCGCCGCATTGTATAATTTGCCATCAATAACCCAGGGACTGCCGATAATTAGCCCCTGCCCAACTGGTATTTCAGCAGCTAAAACGGCTGCCTGGGCGGCACAATCCTGAATTAACTGGGGATGAAGCCAATAATCGCCGGCGGGGTAACCGGTCAATGTCAGCTCAGGCGCGATCCACAACCCCTTGTCTTTGTTAGAGAATGACCATTTTTCGGCTTTTGCGAGCAGCGTTACCGGCTTTTGAGACAAAAAAATTTTCGGAAAATTCTTCACAGTTTTAACCAGCCATTCATAAAGTACATACATAATATAGACAATAGTACTATCTGAAAGCCGAACTGGAATATTCCGATGCCCGCACCCGCGTCACAAAAACAAAGAGCTGAAACCAAGCAAAGCGTTCAATCTGCTATGGATATGCTGATGGGTATTACTCCAGCTTATAAAAATTTAATGCTTGGTATTGCCGAAACAGAAAGTGGTTTTGATCCATTTAATGTTAGTGGCGGGAATGCCAGTGGTGTTTTCCAATTGCAAGCCGCCACCTTTAAAGACGGCGTCGCGCATATGACGCAAAAACAGCGTGATACTTTTAATATTCAAAATGATTTGCAGGAACGGTTTGACCCGCAAAAAGCTACTGCTGTTTTCTATTATTATTTAACGCAAATAGTCAAACCCGCGGTGCGGAAAACCTGTTTTGAAGCTGCCAAGGAAATGCTGACGGCGAATACTACAGGAACTGATAAAAAACCCAATCCGGCCGCTATCAATCAAATGGCCGAGCGTTTTGCCAAAGATCCGACTTTGCTTTATTTTGGCTATTTTTTAGGACCGAGTGGCAGCCATGAACTTATTAAAGCCTATGTAAAAGGTGAGCACGATAAAATCGTCAAAGATATTATTAGTGCCAAAGCTTATAATAGTAATACTCAAAATGGTAATGGTGCCTTTACCTATTATGGCCATGAATTAACAGTGGCTGAATTGTATAATAAATACAAAAATAAATTAGGGGATGTCCCTGATTTAAACGTTTCACTGAGCTATAATTCGCCATATCAATATATTTCCACCAACCTATTGGGCGTACCCTATTACTGGGGCCAAACCAATCCTTATGTTGGATTAGATTGTAACGGTTTTGTAGGTGTGGTTTGCCAATATTTGGGTGTACATGGGAATGGCGGCACCGCTTTTTTAAGAGCCTCTGAAGTAGCGACCGCCCATAATTTAAATTTGTTTCGTTTTAAAGCAGGTGATCCCGCGCATCAAAAACACCCGAGCGAAAAAGATATTCCACTACATGCCATTATTAGTATCAAACGCAGCAATGGCAGCGGGCATGTGTTTTTCTGTACTACCGATAACAATGGTAAACGGGTTGTTTTTGAGTCTCAAGGTGGCCAAGCAAATACATTAGAAAGCAATAATCCTGGCCCTGGTGTTACGCTGACCAAATTTGATAATTTATTACAGCGTTTAGGCAAAGCCAATCTCACGCAAATTGATATCGCTGATGTAAGCCCAATTGTTTTGCATAAGCAAGATCCGAAAAAATATCCGCTAATTAATTCTAAAAATGAGCCGCTGGTTGATGTGGGTAATGGTAACACTATCTTGCACAAAGATTATCCGCCCAAGCTGCGTTATCCGGAAGCGGCCAATGTAGCTGTGTGGTTCAAATATGAAAGCTTTGTACCCAAAGCCAGTTTATTTAATCAATTAAACTTGACCAAAAATTTACAAGAGTTTCGGGCAAAATTGCAGAAACATGGGATATCATCCCCTGGCTTGGCTTATGATTTAGCGCAAATCAGCGATAACGCTGATTGCAATGTCTTTCAAGGCACCAGCGCCGCTAAACAAAAAACAGTCAAAGTAAAAAAAGGCAAAAAAGCGCCGGTCACCAGTCCGGCTTTGGATATCACCAAATTACGCGGTTATAATGTGATATCGTGCAAAAGCTTTACAGGTATTACGGTGCCGGATCCTAAAACTGGCGAACCGGTGGCGATTTATAAGCTAGATAGAAATGGTCATCCCATCGGCCGCTTTTCAGCAGCACATATACAAAAAGTGTTGAAAGGCGAACCCAAAATTTTAGTCACTAATATGGGTACCGAAATCAAAACCGGCATTCATGCTTTGAAAAAATTTGGCGGCCAGCAACAAGCGTTATATTTGGGCCACGGCCTGAATGTGGAAACACAACATACGCCAGCGGTTACCAAATTAAATGATCGCGCTAAAATATTATGGAAAACGGTAACCGATACGGGTGTGCTTAAATTAAGTGGTTATGATTTAAAAGTAAGTTCTGATCAAGGGATGAACTGTGTAATTTTTAAAGCTTTAAAAGCAGTGCAAGATGCCAAAGGTAAAAGAATTATCATTACTGAAAAATTTGTACTGACTTATGATCAACAGTTAAAAGCACCGCATATTACGTTCGCGAAAATGCCCAATGGCATTCGGATGATTAAATTATCTGGCAAAGGAGTACATCCAAAAGCTGAACTTACAAGTGTTTTGAATTTCGTGGCAACACAGCTGGCGTTGGCAGATGCTAAACGCAATGGCATGAGTACGGCTAACATTAATAAATATGAGGGACAGCGTGAGGCCCTAGCTCACAAGAGTACGGCTGACTATTTGCAAGTAGCGATAAAGGATCCAAATGTATGGGCTGCCATTGCGAACGCTTACGGCAATGATGCGATTGCGGATAAAACATTGGCTTATCTAAGAACTTTCTGCAGCTTTGAAGGCAATACCGCCAAAGCGGATAAAAGTTTCACCGATGCTGATATTCAGAAAGTGAAAGTTGAAAATTTCCGTCAGCAATATAATAGTAAAAAACAGCCTACGATAGTCACACCAATAAAGCCACAAGCTTATATGCCAAGCGAAAAAGCCCGAAATGGTATACAGCGCGTCGCATTCGATCTCCATTTGGATACAGAAGCCACTGGCGGACGTTTGGCGGCAGAACATGTAGATACGCATTTAGCGGCAGCAATTATAACACCCCCCACCAGCAATAATTTTGCGACTACTCGAATTTATTTGGCTATACCAAATGGAAAGCCCGCTTAAATATTTTGTTTAATTGTTGTTTGCTGCGTTTGCCATTCATGCAAGGCGGCCAAAACCCGATCAAGCGTTTGCCAGCGATTAAGCTCGTCCGTATCAACCTTAATATCGGCTTCGGCATAAATGGGATAACGTTGCAACATTAAATCGTTCAGCACGCGGCTGCGGTCATCGGTTTGCAGCAGCGGCCGGTGTTTGGTATTGGTCGTGCGCTGCCATAAGGTGGTGAGATCGGCTTTTAGCCATAAGGATAAACCTTGGGCCTTGATCATCGCCCGTACGTTATCCTGAATGAATGCGCCGCCACCGGTCGCTAAAATCAACGGTTTTTGATGGAGCAAATTATCCAATACCCGCTGCTCAATCTCGCGGAATTTCGGCTCGCCAAACTGGTCAAAAATATCACGAATGGGGCAGCCGGCGGCTTCCTCAATTGCCTCATCGGCATCGAGAAACGGCCAGTTCAGGGTTTGCGCCACAATGCGCCCAATTTGTGTTTTACCAGCCCCCATCAAGCCGACCAGCACCACGGGTTTATCAATCTGCTTAATTTCATCCAGAATTTTGCCATAAGCAAAGGACCGGTAATGCGGCAATACTGCACGCCAGGACATAATATTACCCTATTGTTTCGTGCTGAACGAAGTGCCGCAACCACAGCCGCTGGCGGCATTCGGGTTATCAATCGTGAAATAGCTGCCCAGCATTTCTTCGATATAATCGATGCGCCCGCCGGCCACGAATGGCAAGCTGATGGGGTCGATCAGCAAGGCGGCTTCGCCCTGGCAAACTTCGATATCATCGGCCTCCTGTGCATCGGTCAGCGACCATTGATAAGCATAGCCGGCGCAGCCACCACTATCGACCAGCAGGCGCAATTTAAGGCTGGGATTGGCCTGGCGCTGCCGCTCCGCCAATATCTTTTCGCCAGCCTGCGGCGAAAGAGTTAAAACATCTGTCATACAAATAATATAACAGCTTTTCATGGCGCTGTCATGTCAGCTGACTTGCAAGATTGCTTTGTGCTGCATAGGCTAGAGATATAATGAAACCACCTTATTATATTACCACGCCGATTTACTATGTGAATGATGTACCGCATATTGGCCATGCCTATACCAGTCTGGCAGCCGATGTGCTGGCGCGGTTTAAGCGCTTGGCCGGTTTTGACGTGAAGTTTCTAACGGGTACGGATGAGCATGGGCAGAAGATTGCCAAGGCAGCCGCAGCCGCCGGGATTGCCCCACAGCAATTTTGCGACCAGGTTTCGGACAATTTCCGCACGCTAACCCAAAAAATGAATTTTTCGAATGATGATTTTATTCGCACCACTGAGCCGCGCCATCATAAAGCGGCGCAAGCCCTGTGGAACAAGCTGATTGAAACCGGCGCGATTTATCTAGGCAGCTATGCCGGTTGGTATGCCGTGCGGGATGAGGCTTATTATGGCGAAGATGAGTTAACCGAAACCGCCGGCCGCAAATTCGCGCCATCCGGTGCCGAATGCGAATGGGTGGAAGAAGCCAGTTATTTTTTTAAACTGTCTGATTACTGCGATAAATTGTTGGCTTTTTACGAGGCGCAACCTGATTTCATCGCGCCCAAAGCCCGCCGCAATGAGGTGATTAGTTTTGTGAAATCGGGCCTCAAAGATTTATCGGTCAGCCGGACGAGTTTTGCATGGGGCATCCCGATCCCAGGCGATCCGACACATGTGATGTATGTGTGGCTGGATGCGCTGACTAATTATATCACCGCGCTGGGCTATCCGAATTTAGATGGTGAGATGGCGCGGTTTTGGCCAGAAAGTATTCATTTGGTTGGTAAGGATATTCTGCGCTTTCACGCAGTTTACTGGCCTGCATTTTTAATGGCGGCCGAATTGCCGCCGCCGAAACGCATTTTTGCGCATGGCTGGTGGACGATTGAAGGGCAGAAAATGTCCAAATCGACCGGCAATGTGATTGCGCCGGATGCGCTAGTGGATGGTTATGGGCTTGACCAGACCCGCTATTTTCTGCTGCGCGAAGTGCCGTTTGGACAGGATGGCGATTTCAGCCATGCGGCCATGCTGCAGCGGATTAATAGTGATTTGGCGAATAATTTGGGGAATCTGGTGCAGCGCACATTGTCGTTCATTGCTAAGAATCTGGGCGGCGCATTGCCGCAAGCCGGTGATTTAAATGCTGATGATATGGTCTTGCTAAAACAAGCTAGTGATTTATATGCCATCTTACAAAAGCAAATAGACGCCCAAGAATTCCAACGCGCTTTGGAGGCCATCTGGGCCTTAAGCAGCGCGGCCAATATCTACATCGACACCCAAGCGCCGTGGAGCCTGCGCAAACAGGGTGAGCTGATCCGCATGAATACCGTGCTATTTGTTCTTTGCGAAGTGATCCGCCATTTAGGTCTTTACTTACAACCTTTTATACCAGAGGCGGCAGAAAAACTATTGAATTTATTAGCAATTCCAGCGGCGCAACGCGATTTTAGCTTTATTAGCGATTGCTATACTTGGCCAGATGAACTAATCTTGCCGCTACCTGTCCCAATTTTCCCCCGCTTAGAAAATTAAAAATCTTGTATGCAAGTATTTGCCATAAGTGTACTAAATGTGACAAGGTTTAACAGGAGATAATAATGTCAACATCTGTATCTAAAACATTTAACTTTTTAAATACTAATTTCTTCAAAAATTTTCGCTGCGAAACTACTGGTTTTATTCTAGCGATAATTGCCGTAGCTAGCATCTATGGATTTAGGGATTATCAATTAAAAAATGACATAAAACGTACCGTAGCTAGTACTACTAAATTTCCTATTAATCCGGCAAAAACGCATATAGGCAACCAGACCGTATCCGATACAATTGATTTTATATTAAAAAATGCAGAAAAAAGATATTATCAAAACCAAAGGGATGATGAAAGGGATGGACCAAGTTTATCTTTTTTTGCTAATAATATCAGTGCATTTAAAATAGAAGATGGTAGAAGTGGTATTTGCTTTGATTTAGAAACTAAAAACACGTTGGGGTAATACTCATAACAGAGGTACTGTACATCTTTTTATTGATAAACAAGGTAAAGTGATTAATACGTTATATATGGTAATTGAAGAAAATGGCGATGCCATGAATGGCCCTCAAGCGCTTAGTACCGCACTTGGCGAAGTCAGTAAAGATAACAAATCGATGATTTCACCACAGTAGCATATTTTTTAAATATCTTTATTAGTAGGGCATGCAGCGCATTGCCCTTTACGCGGGAACTTTTGATCCGATTACGAAGGGGCATTTGGATGTGATCCGGCGAGCGGTTGGTTTGGTTGACAAGCTGATTGTATCGGTGGCGGCCAATCCCAATAAACACCCGTTATTCACCGTGCCGGAACGCTTGGCGCTCGCAGAAATCGATATTGCGGCGCTGCTAACCCCAGGTGAGCTAACCAAAATTCAAATCACGTCTTTTGATAATTTACTGGTGGATTTTGCGGCCAGCCAGGGCGCACAAATGGTGATCCGTGGCTTGCGAGCAGTGGCCGATTTTGAATACGAATTTCAATTGGCGGCAATGAATGCACGGCTGAACCCGCATATTCAAGCGGTCTATTTAATGGCATCTGATAAATACCAATTTATTTCTTCGCGCTTTGTGAAAGAGATTGCGCAGCTGCATGGCCGGATTACGGATTTTGTGAGCGATGCTACGGCTGTTGCTGTACAGCAAAAATTGCATGGCTGAGGCAATTGCCTATCGCCCTTCCCGCCACCAGGTAAAGGCCAGGGCACATAGCACCAAAATTAGTAAAACCCAATTTGGTAGTAATGGAATGGTATAAATCCCAATCGCTTGATTGGCCTGGCTGGGCCTCAGCCCGAGCCAACCGGTGCCGGCAAAATGCTGGCCAATGGGAACCCAGCGCAAGGCTGGCACGGCATCCTTTACCACTTGCACTGCACCGCCAGTGGCTTGCACCAACGGTTTTACAATCTGATCCGTTGCCAATAAATAATCGCGCTCGGGGCTTTCGCCAGGCGCATATAAAAATGCCTTAAACTGCTTGCCAATTTGCGCGGTATATAAACCAGTTTGCTTTAACGGGACTACCTGTTCAGCCACGCCATTTTTCAAAGTAAGCGATTGTGATGCAGACATATCTGGAGTTTGCCATAAAACCGGTGGTACATTTGGTGCAGCGCTATGGATTAATAATTTAAGCTGCGGCGGTGCTGTAGCTAGATCCGCTGTTAGCGCAAATTGCGGGTCGGCCATGGTGGGGGTTTGTAGCAGCCAATTATCTAAATTTTGCAGCAAGGCAAACCAGGGTGTTTCATCCGCGCTGCGCGCCCAGCGCCATAATTCGTTACTGGTAAGTTCAGCCACCCGCCCTTGCCCCACTTGCCAGCCTAATAAAAGTGGCAGGGCATCGTCACCTGTCAACCAGATTTGCGTGCCAGGTTTGGCAGTCACTTCTGCTTGGCCATGCCAAGCCGGATGATCTTGCCAATTAAGTTGCGCAGTTAACGGGTGATTTTGCCCCAATAAAGTTGGTTTGGGTTGAAAGGTTTTTTGCCGCCAATTGGCTGCCGCATTTATTTCACTCGGCCAAATATCCGCCAATAGACCATTGGCTAAACTTTGCGTGCCCAAACTATGCTGGCCATCAATAATCAGCAAGCCGCCGCCGGTTTGTACAAATTTATTTAAGGCGGTGGCATAACTTGGCAGAAAATTGGGTGTTTGCGCAAAATCATCCAAAATAACCCAGTCAAATTGCAGTAGCGTTTTATCAAATAACGTATCCAACGGCAGCGGAATGAGTGCCAAGTCTTTTTCAGCTTCGGCAGCTTGATGGGTGGCATCACGCAGAATAATAAAATGCACTAAATTGACTTGCGGTTCACGCTTTAATACATCACGCCATACCCTGGTATTTAAACTGGGTGCCCCCGAAAGCAGTAAAATGTTCAACTGCGTGCGTTGCACCTGCACCGGCACAATCGCATGGTTATTGGCTGTTACGGCATCATTAACTTGCGGCGGAATGGACAGCACAATTTCTTGGGCACCGGTTTGCGCTAACTGTAGAGTTACCACCGTTTCTTTATTCGGCGTTAGACTGAATTGCTGCACGCTGCCATCTGCAGTTGTGATGGTGAGTGGCAATGAAACCGGAGGCACTGGATGTTCAGCCATGCCATATTTGCGAATTGCTTTAACCGTTAACTGATATGGTTTATTTTGCAGCGCATAGGGCGGCGCGTGAATGATTTGCAATTGATCATCCATACCGGTAGTTGGCCCGGTTAATAACATATGCCAAGGCGGCATTTTTTTGGGAATGACAGTGGGCAGATCGTGAATTTGCCCATCTGATACCAGAAATATACCTGCCTGCTGTTCGTATGGAATATGGCTGGAAAAATCTTGGTAGGCTTGCCAAATATTCGTGTGGGCTGAATCTGCTTCGCCACTAATGGTTATTTCTTCGACCTGAACATTTTTTAATTGATCCAATTGCTGCTGCAATGCTGTCGCTAATTTTTCGACACGTCCAATTTGGCCCGTAATTTGTTGGCTGATGGATAAATCTTTGATGATGAGTGCAGTGGGCAGCGTGGCAATTTTTTCTTCGATTAACCGTTGCGGCGGATAAATGGCCAATAGTAGTAATGCCAGCGGCAATAAACGCCAACCTGCGCGCAGTGGATCCCGCCAGACAATCAAAGCAGCGATGGTGCCAGCAAGTATAAGTGGTAGCCACCAGAGCGTGCCGAGCCAAAGCGGCACTGCTATATGTAAATTTTCACTTAGCATGCGTATCCGCTACTTTAAACGCTTTTGCGACAGATGCTATGCCTGAACCATCACCGGTGCCCATAAAACATCGGTTAGTTTTTCAGCACCGCAGGCCAGCATAATTAAGCGGTCCACGCCCAAGGCAATGCCAGCAGCAGGCGGCATGGCTGCAACGGCGGCCAAGAAATCTTCATCAATGGGATAACGCATGCCGTATAGCTTTTCTTTTAACACCATATCGGCTTCAAACCGGCGGCGCTGTTCGACCGCATCGGTGAGTTCGCCGAACGCATTGCCTAGTTCGATACCCGCAACGAATAATTCGAAGCGCTCACACACCATAGGGTCATGCGCACTTTTGCGGGCGAGCGCGGCCATGCTAGCCGGATAATCGTATAAAATGGTCGGGGTTGGATGGCCTAATAATGGCTCGATTTTCTCGCCCATAATTTTGAAAAATAAGTCATCCCAGGTGGCGGTGTCGCTCACATGAATATTTTGCGCCTGGCATTGCGCGACCAATGCTGCACGATCCGGCTGCAGCGGATTGGGCGTAGTGGCATATAAATCAATACCAGCATATTTTTGAAATGCTTCTGCGACACTGATAATTTGCCAATCCGCAAAGGGATCGCAGTGGATATCACTATATTTGTAATGTGTGATATGGGCTGCACTGGCTGCGGCACGCAACAGGCCAATACAATCTGTGAATAATTCTTGATAATCGGCGTTGCTGCGATACCATTCCAGCATTTGAAATTCAGGCTGATGCAAACTGCTGTGTTCACCACGGTTACGGTAAGTGGGGCAAATTTGAAAAATATTTCCCGCACCCGCAGCCAGCAATTTTTTCATGGTGAATTCCGGACTAGTGTGCAGATAAAAAAATTGCGCGGCTAGCCCGTCCCAACCTGCATATTGAGTGGCAAAAGCCATTAAATGCACTTCCATACCTGGCGAAATTTGCAAAGCTGGCGTTTGCACTTCATGAAAATCTTGCACGCTGAAATAATCGCGAATGGCCTGAAAAATCGCCTGGCGGATCTTTAAATTGGGCAAACGTTGCTTAAATGCCGCTGGCGACCAGAAGGAATTTGTTTTTTCCATTTGGCTGTGATAATTCAATTCATTATGAAAGTCGATGCGATTAGCCTGCGTTCTGGTCACGTAATTGAACATAACGGTAAACTTTATGCGATCAGCAAAAGTGAGATTTATAACCCAGGCAAAGGTGCTTCGGTTGTACAGGTCGAAATGCGTGATGTGCGAACCGGCTTAAAAGCCAATGAGCGTTTCCGCACACAGGAGTCTGTTGAGCGTGCACGCTTGGATCAATACACCTGCACCTTCCTATTCGCTGATGATGATAACTATACTTTTATGGATCAAACCAATTTCGAGCAGATTAATGTGTCGAAAGCAGTGGTTGGCGATAAGGGTGCTTTCTTGCAAGATGGTATGCAGGTTGAAGTGGAAATGTTTGAAACTGAAGCTTTAGGGGTGAAATTACCGGATACCGTTATTTTGGAAATAGTTGAAGCTGATCCGGTCGTCAAAGGCCAAACGGCGTCTTCATCTTACAAACCAGCGTTATTATCCAATGGCGTAAAAGTGCAAGTTCCCCCGCATATTGAAGCGGGCATGAAGATCGTGGTAAAAACCGAAACCGGCGAATATGCCGAGCGTGCAAAATAATCGCGTTTACACGTTATCCCGTAACCAGCCTTGCAATTTACCTAGTAAACCTTTTCGGCTGCCACGTTCGCTAAAGCCAATATCCGCTTGGGCAAAATGTTGAAAGGGATAAAGCAATAAGCCGACGGTTGTCGCACAACCTGGACCTTGTAATTCTTCTGGCAACCCAGCGATATTGATGGGACGGCCATAGCGTACTTGCTTATCCAGTATTGCTTGCGCCAAATCGCGTACACCCGCGAGCATACTGCCGCCGCCGGTTAGCACCACACGGCGGCCGGTGTTTTTGTAATAACCGCTAACTTCCAGGCGTTCGCGCACCAATTCAAAAATTTCTTCCAAGCGCGGCTGGATCACATTGACCAAGAACGAACGGGGGATTTGATTAGCCGCGCTCATCTCATTTTCGCCGACCAATGGCACATCGATTAATTCGCGTTCATCGGCAGAAGTGGCTAACACGCTGCCATAAAGCGTTTTGATGCGTTCAGCATGTTGGATGGGGGTGTTTAAACCGCGGGCGATATCCATCGTGATGTGCTGGCCGCCCAGTGGAATACAATCGGTATAAATCAATTGCTGGTTTTGAAACACGCCAATGCTGGTGGTGCCGCCGCCTAAATCAATGAGCGTGGCACCCAGCTCGCGTTCGTCTTCTACAAGAGCCGACAGACCGGCCGCAAACGGATTGGCGACAATGCCTTCAGGCATCAAATGTTTGCGCTCCAAGCACACCAAAATATTCCGCAATGTGTGGGTGTGGCCGATGATGCTGTGCATCTGCACGCCCAGTTGATCGCCGTGCAGGCCGCGCGGATCGCTAACCGCGGCTTGCTGATCGACCGAAAAGCCCAAGGGAATGGCGTGCACCAAACGTTGTTGTTCGGAGAGACCATGTTGTTGTTTGCTGGTTTGAATTAAGCGTTCAATGTAAGCCGTAGTTACCTCATGCCCACCCAGCGGCATTTGATTTTGGGTGTTCAACGAAAATAAATGCTGGCCGGCGACATTCACAATCACATGGCTGATGGTTTCGCGCGATAATTGTTCGGCAGAATGCACGGCCTGGCCTACGGCTTGCGCGGCCGCATCGCTATCAATGACCACACCGGCGCGCACGCCGCGGCTCGCTTGCAAACCATAACCTAAAATTTGCAGCTGCCCTTCATCTTCCACGCGCGCGATGATGCAGGCGGTTTTAGTGCTGCCCATATCGAGCGCGGCAATAATGCTGCCCCGTGATTTGGGCGCGGGTTTGGCCAAGCCAGCAATAAACATAAAGGTAAACTATGCGATTCTATCGGTTTAGACAGCGCAATTGTATGCGCCTAAGCCGGATTAGCGGCATCGACGACCAATGAAGAGTGATCATCATCGTCACTTTGCGCCATTGGCCGGACGACAATTTTATTGACCAGACGCAAATCAATCAATTCTGCGCCTCCATTTAACCAAGCTGCACGGCGTGGTTGCGCCCAAAATTGTCGCAAGGCAGTATCCAAATGCTGGGCGGGTAATTTGATACGGGTTTGGTTTTTAAGTAGTAAATCCCAGCGACGCTGGCCGACATAGACAGCGGCGCGCACCTGATTATACAGTTCGGGTTCCTGCTGCAGCACTGGCCATAACGTGGCATGGGCTTGCGGTGCAGCATCGCCTACAATTAAAGGGAGTTGACTATCCTCTGTCTTGGCCAAGCCAATGACAACACCATCGGCATCGATCAACTGAATTTGCTGTTCGCGCTGCCAGCGGGCAACTGGTGTGCGTTCCACCACTTGCACCAATACCGTATCGGGCCAACGCAGATGAATAAATGCTGTTTTGATTTTAGGCAGGGTTTGCAATTGGGTGATGAGCGCATCGGCATTATAGGCCAAAATTGGCGCGCCGCGTTGAATGGCCAGACGCTGTTCGATGGCAGCCAACGGCACTTCCTGCCGCCCGCTGATCATCACCTGTTGCACGCGAAAGCCCATGCTGGCGGTGATCTGTTGAATTCCCTGGCCAATTTGATCGCCCCAAATATTGGGCGGGAACCAAATCCAAATGCCAAGAATAAGCGCAAGCACCCCACCACCTGCGGCACCCCAACCAATCCAACCCCATAAGCCATGCAAGCCAGCCGCCGTCCGCCGGTTATTACGCCGGCGCGTTTGCTGCGCTTTGCGGGTGCGGGCAGATGCCATTTAAAGCTTTATAAACCGCCCCTGACAGATTCGTCATGCGGTTTGAGCCATGAAACTATTGCGTTAAGAATTTTATGAACCGTACCGTTTAATATGAATAATGGATTGAATGTATCACAACGGCTAATTTCACCAGCTAATCCACAAAAAATGGGATTGGTTGAAGAACTTTTTTTAGCTGTGATTAAGGCCGATAATGTAAAAGTTGGTTTGCTTATCGATAATGATGTTGACGTTAATTTTGTTAGGCAAGACGGCCAAACTGCTTTGTTGGCGGCTGCATTTGAATTAAAGCGTTATGCCGGCACAGGCAAAAAAACGGCAGCAAAAATGGCATATAGACTAATCATAAAATTATTATTGAATAAGGGTGCTAATCCATTTTTAGGGGCAAAAATTGGTAAAAATGCGGCTGAAATCATTGAGGCGTTGCCACATAATCAAGATCTGAAGAAAGCAGTTAATCAAAAAGCTGACCAATTTTCGGTGCGAGATTTTACACCGTAATAAATTAAGCGATACCAAGCCGTTTAATCTCCCAGCGCAGCTCAACGCCGCTAGTTTTAAACACTCTGCGGCGTACTTCTTCGCCCAAAGTTTCCAGATCATGCGCGGTGGCGTCGTGATCATTCAGCATGAAATTGCAGTGCAGATCGCTCATTACCGCGCCGCCGATGCGCAAACCGCGGCAACCGGCGGCATCGATCAATTGCCAGGATTTATGGCCATCGGGATTGGCGAAGGTCGAGCCGCCGGTACGGGCACGAATAGGTTGGGAAGCGGCGCGGCTGGCGGCAATTCGGTCAATCTCCGCTTGAATTTCTGCTTTATTACCTTGTTCTCCGATAAAAGTTGCCGAAATAAAAATCCAATCGGCAGGCACATCGCTATGCCGGTAACGCATGCCCATCTTAGTAGCATCCATCGTTTGCCGGTTGCCGGCCCGATCAATCGCCGTGGCGGACATCAAGACATCTTTGGTTTCCTGCCCGTAAGAACCAGCATTCATGCGCAGCGCACCGCCAATGGTGCCAGGAATGCCGGAGAAGAAAGCCAAACCTGCTATATTATTGGCCGCTGCTTGAAGGGCAACGGTACGATCCAGTGCGGCTGCACCGGCCGTGACCAATAAATCGGTGACATTCACACCATTGAATGGCGGGCCCAAGCGGATCACCACGCCAGGGATACCGCCAGCGCGAATAATGACATTGGAGCCAACGCCCAAAGGGGTGACCGGAATGTCGGGTGGGCAATTGGCCAGAAATTCCTGCAAATCTTCCATATCAACAGGGCGAAACAATACTTCCGCCGGTCCGCCAACGCGAAACCAGCTGAATGGGGCTAAAGGCGCTTCGGGGGTGAGGCGGCCACGGACGAGCGGCAAGCGCTGTAGCAATGCCGCGCCATTTAAGCGGCTTGATTGTGGTTCTGCTGTGGCCATCGCAACATTCATCGGTATATTTACTTAATTATAAATATTTCCGATAGCCACAACGTTGATGCAGCGTAGGGAAATTTTCAAAAACAACAAATGGTTCAAAACCTTGTTTTTCATAAAAACGCGGCGCTTCCCAACTTTGCGTCCATAAATAGATACCGGTTTGGGCATGCTGCCGCGCATGGCTTTCGGCTTGTTGCATTAATTGCGTGCCCAAGCCCTGCCCGCGGAAATTTTCAGCCACCCACAGGGTATCAATATAGGCCCAATCCCAACAGGTAACGGCATCAAGCGCGGCGACCAATTTCAAGCGGTCATAAAAACTGAAAGCAAATTTCTTTTCTTGAAACGGAATGCCATCTTTGGCGATCGTATTTTCCCGCATCCGCGCCAGCACATAACGCTTGGTATCCCGCGCCAAACCATTGGAGGTGATTAGTTTCATAAAACTAAAATTCTAAGCTTTTTAAACGACTAATTATTTTGGGGCTACGTCCAAGAATTGGAGTCAGCTCTTTAAAATCATTTGCAAGTAAATTTGTTATATTTGGACTGTTTTCAGCAAATCTATCTTGCAGAATTTTGCCCGCAGCTTGCCATAAAATATGTGCATCTTTATTTTTGGTATTTGTACTTAATAATTCCAATCCCAGTAAGGCCATAAATTCCCAACCAAATTGGCGGCGTAATTCTCTATCCATAAAAATATTTACGCAGCTTGTTGCAAATCTTGCAATTGTTGCGGCAAGGCATGCGCCCATTGGGTAACCGTGCCTGCACCTAGGCAAATGACGTAGTCGCCTGGGTGCAAATGGGATCTGAGACTGGCCGCGAGCCGAGCAGGATCGCTCAGCGCCATAACATTGGCTTGGCCTTGCGCCTTAATGCCGTCCACCAATGCTTCACGGGTAATACCCGCAATGGGCGTTTCGGAGGCGGCGTAAATTTCACTAACGACCACACGGTCGGCTTCAGCAAAACAGCGCGTAAATTCATGAAATAAATCCCGCACGCGGGTGTAGCGATGGGGCTGAAAAACGGCGACCACTTGGGCATTGCCCGCCGCTTGCCGCGCCGCTTTTAACACAGCTGTGATTTCAGTAGGGTGATGACCGTAATCATCCACGACGGTGATACCATCGACTTTACCCGTGATGGTAAAGCGGCGTTTAACACCGGCAAAGGCGGCCAAGCCCGCTTGAATGGCATCCGCTGAAATACCAACCGCCAGGGCAATGGCAATAACTGCCAAACTATTTTGCACATTGTGCTGACCATGCATGGGCAAGAAAATTTCAATGGGTGCAATATTTTGCTGCCCCAACAATTTGTTAATTTGCACAGTGTATTGAAAACCATCTGGCTGCTGCTGAATATCGATCGCCTGCACATCCGCACTTTCACTAAAACCATAAGTCACAATTCGCTGACTGGTTTGCGCGTTCGCAAGTTCTGCCACTTCGGCATTATCTACACACAAGATCGCAAAACCGTAAAATGGCAATTGTTGAATGAATTGGGCATAGGCCGCTTTCAACGCGGCGTAGCTGCCGTAATAATCCAAATGCTCGGGATCGATATTGGTGATGGCACCAATGGTGGTTGGTAATTTTAAAAAACTGCCATCGCTTTCATCGGTTTCCACTACCAACCACTGGCTTTGGCCCACGCGAATATTGCTGCCGAAACCATGCATAATGCCGCCTGTGATAATGGTGGGATCAAAACCCGCATGGTGCAGCACCCAACCGAGCATCGACGACGTGGTGGTTTTGCCATGACTACCCGCAATGCCGAGTGCAACCGAGGCACGCATCACTGCCGCCAATAAATCACCCCGTGAAATGATTGGAATGTGGCGCGATTGGGCGGCCACCACTTCGGCATTATCCGGTTTAATGGCCGAAGATAAAACCACCAATTCGGCAGCGCCGATTTGTTCCGCGCGATGACCGGCCCAACACTCAATCCCTTGCATGCGCAGCTTTTCCAAATATGCGCTTTCCTGCACATCGGAGCCTTGCACAAGATAACCTTGGGTTTTTAACAATGCGGCCAAGCCGCTCATTCCAATGCCGCCAATGCCCACAAAATGGATAATTTTGGGCTGGAATGGCAGGGCATTGAAGCTGGCTTGCATGTTTTTAATCAAACATATTTTTGAGCTGGTTGCGAGAATTGTCTTAAGCAGTAATAGGTAATGATATTTGCACCCTTAAGCCATCTTGTGGGCTGTCCCCCAATACAATATCACCGCCATGGCCGCGAATAATATCGCGCGCGATGGTCATACCAAGTCCGCCAAGCTCGCCGCTGCCATCGGCTGATGCGCGGTAGAATGGCCGAAAAACCGCTTCACGCTGGCTAGCGGGAATGCCAGGGCCATCATCTTCGATCATAATCTCAGCTTGTTGCTGCTCGTAAATATCGCTGCCCGTTTTCAAAATGACGCTAACATGTTGCGCATGCGTGCACGCATTGTGGATGAGATTGAACAATGCCCGCTTCAACGCTTGCGGACGGGCAGTTAGGCGAATTTCATCTTGGGTGTTGAGAACAATTTCGCTTTTACCTTGCCGCAATAAATCGGCGCGGATAGTGGCTAATAATTCTGATAAAGATATTTCACTTGCTTCTTCTTCGCCCTCGCCGCGCGCGAAAGCCAGATAAGCATTAATCATCTCGGTCATTTCCTGAATATCAGTGCGCAATTCGGCCACGCCTGTTTGTTCGGTCATCAAGGCCAGTTGCAGCTGCATGCGGGTCAGCGGGCTGCGCAGATCATGCGAAACGCCGGCTAGCATTTCGGTGCGCTGGACGATTTGCCGTTGCAGGCGGTCGCGCATACGCAAGAATGCTTCAGCGGCACGGCGGACTTCACGCGCCCCTTCCGGTTTGAAATTGGGTGTATCGAGCCCGCGGCCAAAGCGGCCTGCAGCCTGCGCCAGCCGTACAATCGGCCGGATTTGATTGCGCATAAACATAATCGCAATGGTCAGCATTAATAATGCCGTACCGGAAAACCAGAAAATAAACGCGAAAGTACTGGCGGTATAAACGCGGCGTTCAGGGATGCGCACACGCAATATACCATCATCCAGTTTGATAATCGCATCATACATATGCGGTTCATCCGCCAGTTCCACGCGGGCAGGATAGGGCAAATTATCTTTCAAACGGCTACCGATCATTTTGGCGAAAACGTTTTTCTCACCCACGGGAAAATCGCCCCATTGTTGATTGGGATACCAGGTGAATTGCATTTGCGTGGCATCATTGGCTTCTTTTAACCAAGTGGCGGTTGGCTTTTCAGGCAATACGGTAACCACCAATTGAATTTCGGCAGCGACAGCTTGCACCAACCGCGTCGTCACTGCCTCCCAATGGCGGTCTAAAAACACAAACGCTACTACCAATTGCAGCATTACGACGGGCACCCCGATAATAAGAAGCGAGCGGGCAAACAAACCTCGCGGTGTTACTGTTTTCCAGACCCGATCTAACCAGTGACCAAACATATCATGGTTGTAAGCACCATCCACGGTCAGCGCGAGCAGGTTTTTTAACAAATTGAATTTTATGATTGATTTTAAAAGAGAGAATTGTTATTCGGGCTTAGTTTTTGAGGATATTATGGCTAAACGCAATTTATCGAATGTATTAACTGTCAGAGCGCGGCGTAGCGCGACGCTTAGAGCGGATGCACTTGAAGCATTAAATTTATCTTCAGACTCGGCGCGGATTTTGCCATTTATAAAAGAAAAAGCGCATGTTAATCGGATTATCGCCAACCTAAGATGGCCACCCAGTAGAGTTGAAACCGCGCGAAGAATCTTATTCATGAAGCTCGGTGTTACCAATTGTGATGCCGCTAGAACGAGAATAAAAACTTTAGGTCTTTAAATATTTAGATTGACATTAAGGAATATATTCATATACTGCATTGATTAACGGGCTATTATGCCCGCCGCTTTTTAACCTGTTTAGCAGGCTTTCTCCAAACCGATTAACGGTCTTTTTTCTAAGCATGCGCTACGCTTTTCCAGCGCTATCCTCACTCCTTTTTATCTGAAAGAATTTGCATGTCGATCTCGATTGAAAATGCGTTCGTGAAACAATTCGAACGCGAAGTCCATGAAGCATATCAACGCATGGGCTTTAAATTACACCAGGCCGTCCGCTACAAAAACAATGTCAAAGGTGCCAGCGCAGTGTTCCCGAAAGTCGGCACCGCCACGGCCAGCACCAAAGCCCGGAACGGCATGGTGCCCACCATGAATTTGGACCACAGCACCGTTGAATGCCCGCTGACCGATTATTATGCGGGTGACTGGCTGGACAAGCTGGATGAATTGAAAACCAATATCGATGAACGTTCGGTCATCGCCAATGCCGGCGCGTATGCCTTGGGCCGCAAATCGGATGATTTGATTATCGCCGAACTGAACACCAACACCAATTTTGCTGGCACCAATACCGATGGTTTAACGCTGGACAAAATCCTCACCGCGTTCGAAGCCCTGGGCAATAACAATGTGCCGGATGACGGCCAGCGTTATGCGGTAGTCGGCTGGAAACAGTGGAATGAATTGCTGCAGATTGATGAGTTCAGCAACGCCAATTATGTCGGCGAAGATGAAATGCCATGGGCCGGTGCCGAAGCCAAACGCTGGCTGGGTACGTTATGGATGCCACATTCTGGCCTGACTAAACTAACGGGCGATGTGCGGTTATGCCATTGGTTCCATAAATCGGCAATCGGTTTTGCCAGCGGTGCGGATGTGACGACTGACATCACCTGGCACGGTGATCGCGCGGCTTATTTCGTCAACAATATGATGAGCCAGGGCGCCAAATTAATCGATGCCGCCGGCGTCATCACCCTGCGCTGCGACGAAACACCCAGCGTTTAATTGCACTAACAGCTGCCTCTCCCCTTGCGGGAGAGGGATTTTTCACCTTTTCCCCTTCGAGAATTTTCATGGCTTACAACTCCAAAAACCTGTCTGTGCTGGCTTATGCCAACGGCTTTACCTTATGGCATTATACTTCGGCTGATGCGGACGCCACGATCGACACCGCCGGTTATTTCAACAATGCCAGCGATATGCTGCGCGTGGGCGATATGATCATGGCCAATACGGCCACCAGTGGTTCGCCGATCCACGGTATTTTCGTGGTCAGCAGCAATGCCGCCGGCGTGGTCGATATCAACAACCTGACCCAAATCGGCGCGAGCGATAGCGATTAATTGTTTAGCCCTTGGTTTTTGCTAAGGGCTAACTTTAAATCCGAAAATTCGTTTATGCCATGGAACACTTTTAGGTATTTCAGGTTTAATAACTTCTGGATAATCCGCAGGATCAAACATCTTCGCAGTACCTGATGGTTGCAGATCAAAATTAAATTCAGACCAATTATCGATATCAAAATGTACAGCAATCATTGTTGTAAAATAAATTGGTAAAGATAAATCGTATCTAGACTTTATGCGTGCAATGTTAGGCTGGTGACTAACAATGAGTACAACTTCTAAAGAATTGTCTAAGCTTCTTAATTCTTCTAAACTTGGAAATTCACCATCAGCTTTTGCAATACCAACACCAAGCTCATCTGCGGCAACTTTACCTGTTTGAAATGCCCGCAACAAATGAGAAGTGATAACTTTTTGAGGCTTGCGCGGCGCTTGTTCCAAAAATTTTGCCAGGCGTTTTGCTTGTGTTATCCCATCAGCAGTTAATGTATCATTGTCACTGAATTGTGCATGCCTGGAGAAATATAATGTTTTCATGAATAATCTTTAAAAAGGTAAATAATTTTCTTTTAGAAAGTCAACAATTTATGTCCCTTTCCGATATCGCTTTATGCGCGCGGGCGCTGGTGCGCTTGGGCGCTAAACCCATTAGTAGTTTTGATGATGGCAGTATTGAAGCTGAAATCGCGCAAAGTATTTATACGCCGACGCGCGATGCGCTGCTATCAGCCTATCCGTGGAGCTTTGCCACGCAGCAGACAGAACTCAATACCCTGCTCGCCTCCCCACTCGCCGATTACCAAAACGCGTTTCAACTGCCGAATGATTTTCTGCGGGTGATGTCCGCCGGTACCGGGCAAAATAGCCAGGGCATTTCCTACCGCATTTACCAGCGCGCGCTGCATACCGATTTTGACAATATCGTGCTGACCTATGTCTTCCGCCCGGCTGAAGCCGATTGCCCGGCCTTTTTCGATCAAGCCCTCATTGCCCAATTGGCGGCCGAGTTGTGCCTGCCAATCACCGAAAGCACCAGCCGCGCGCAATTGCTATTTCAACTCGCCGAAAACGAAATGAAACGCGCCAAACAGATCGATGCGCAGCAGGATACGCCCAATGCGATCAGCGATTTCACGCTGATTGATGTGCGGAACTAACTTTCTTAAACTTTTCTATTGCTTTCATGGTATATTACCCCGATATTACCTCCAAGGTTAATTACTCTGCAGCTAAACACCGCTGATTTATCAGCAATACTGATTAAGTGGCTTTATGCCGTTTCTTCCCCGTTTGTCTAAGGAGTGCCCGTTGATGTTCACATCAACAGACCTCAACCGCTGGCTGTTACAGGCTGGCATAACGCCAAACGTAAGAAAGAACGCAAAATGGCTACTGGTAAAGTAAAATGGTTTAATCCAACCAAAGGTTTTGGATTTATTCAACCGGATCAAGGCGGCGAAGATGTGTTTGTCCATATTAGCGCGTTAACTGCAGCTGGTATTCAAGCATTGCAAGATGGCCAACCAATTGAATTTGAGTTGGTAACCAGCCGTGGCCGTACTTCGGCTGGCAATCTGCAAATTATCGATTCTGAATAATTAACGCAGCACTTGCTGCGTAACATTCCCATCCATATCAGTGCGCTTTCTACGAAGGCGCATTTCTCAATAACCCGTGGTCATAAAACTTGATCGAAAGTTATTGAACCAACGAGAGAGAACATTATGACTACAGATTTTTCTGGCTTTGGCTTGGCGCCTAAGCTGTTGCAATCGCTTGCGCGTATGCAATTTACCACCCCTACCCCTATTCAAGCCCAGGTTATTCCTTTGGCTTTGCAGGGTAAAGACATTCTGGGTTCTGCCCAAACCGGTACCGGTAAAACCGGTGCATTTGGCATCCCTGTTATTGCCGGCCTGATGGATCAACCACAGGCTTGCGCGCTGATCTTGGCACCTACCCGCGAATTAGCGAGCCAGGTACTGGATACACTAATCAAATTAAACCCGTCACCGCATATTCAAACGGCATTATTAATCGGCGGCGACTCAATCGGCCGTCAGCTGGGTCAACTACGCCGTGGTCCCCGTTTAATCGTGGGTACACCTGGCCGGGTAAATGACCATCTATTGCGTGGTAGCTTAAACTTGGAAACCACCCAGTTCTTGGTACTGGATGAAGCCGACCGCATGTTGGATATGGGTTTTGGTCCACAATTGGATAAAATTCGCCAACATTTACCTGAGCAGCGTCAAACCTTGCTATTCTCTGCTACCATGCCATCGAACATGGTAAAATTGGCCAATAAATACCTGAATAATCCGGAGCGGATTGCCGTTGGTTCCACCAGCTCACCCATTGCGAAAATTACGCAAGAACTGGTGCAAACCAGTGAAGGCGATAAATACAGCAATCTGGTTAAACAATTGGGTAACCGCAGCGGTAGTGTGATCATTTTCGTGAAAACGAAATTTGGTGCAGATCGTTTGGCTGATAAACTGAACAGTGCTGATTTTACAGCCGATGCTATTCATGGTGATCTTCGTCAACGTCAACGCAGCCAGGTGATCCAGGGTTTCCGTGATAAAGAATATAATATTCTGGTGGCGACCGATGTCGCAGCACGCGGTTTGGATATTCCGCATATTGAACATGTGATCAATTATGATCTGCCGCAATGTCCGGAAGATTATATTCACCGCATTGGCCGAACTGCCCGTGCCGGTGCCGAAGGGGCAGCCGTGAATTTAATCACGCCGGCCGATAATGCCAAATGGCGCGCCATTCACCGTTTGTTAAACCCAGGCGAGAAAATGGCCGATAACCAGAATGAACGCGGTTTCGGTCGTGGTGATAATGGTGGTGATGCGGGTAACTTCCGCAAAAAGCGTCCCTTTGGGGCCAATCGCAATAGTGGTGGTGGGAACCGTTCATCCCGTCCAGCAGAAGGCGGGTATCAGCCTTACGGCCAAAAGCGCCGCAGCAGCGGTAGTTACTAAAGTTTTAAAGCCCTGCCGCAAGCGGGGCTTTTTTTATACCCGTAATGTTGCTTTCAAGCGCAGCGGTTTGGTGATAAACTCCAACGCATCATTAATATCTTTTACCAGAATATCCGCTGCTTGCAGTGCTTCAATGGCGCAGCCTTCAGCTTGCAATACAGCGATACCCACCGCCGCCTGCTTTAACATTAAACGGTCATTACGACCATTGCCGATAGCAACGACTTTTGCGGCATTCAAATTTTGAATGAATTCGGCTTTGGCCATGTCTTGGGCCGCTTCACCAATCACTTTTAAAGTGCATGGGTAATCCGCCAATTTTTGTGCGGCAGTGCCGTGCGTATCGGCTGTGATGACCCAAACCTTTAAACCTAAATCCTGTAGCTGCTGGAACCGCTTTTTAACACCGGCCAGTAATTCGCCATCAATGGCAATGGTGCCATTGAAATCGCATACAACATGTTCAAATTGATGAATATTCGTTGCCCCAATATGTATTTCCATTGTTATTCAATAAACATTCATCAAAGACAATTAAAGAGACTAACCAAATCTATTAATCATAATTTTATATGCAACATTATCACCCATGCGCGAATTTTTATCTAATGTATGGCATCTTATATTTATTGCGATGCGGTGAAAACAGTCTCTGTTTCGGTTACTTTTACAAGTAACTGTTATACGAAAGTTTTTTATCGCACCGCATTAACCCCTCAAAAGGTCCAAGGGCGTTTGGTTGACTGCAACCATCGCCCTTTTTTATTGCCTAAATTTCGCAGCGCTTGCCAACCATTATAGGAAGTTTTATGCCAACACCGCTGCAACCAGCCGCTTTAATTGCGGTTATTGATACTGTTTTTCAATCCTATAAAGATTTTATTCAACAAAGTGATCATAACGATCCCAAAAATTTTACCGCCCGCCATATGGCGGGGAAAGTTGCGTTACAACATTTAACGCTGCTACTTACCCTGGCCCGTACTATTCAAACCGCACCTGATAATGACCTTGAATTGCAAACAGCTATTACAGCCGCGCAAGCAGAGCTGGATACCTTATAAAGATTTTCCATAATTAAATGGTGGCCTTGAAACAAAAAAAGCGGCAATTGCTGCCGCTTTCTCTGCTTGGCATTGCGTGCTTATACAATGGTGTTAGCAATCCGCGGGCGGCCCAAATGTTCGTTAATAGGACGCAGCAAAGTAAGGCTGTAAATAGCTGACAAGCCAACCAGAACATAAACAATTCGGGTCAATGCTGAATCAACACCAAAGATTGCCGTGACCAAGTTAAAATCGAACAGGCCAATCAAGCCCCAATTCAAACCGCCCACAATGGTTAAAATAAGCGCAATTAAGCTAAGTGTTTTCATATGTAATACCTTTGTAAGTTTGTTCTTAATTGAATTAAAATTTTTAAGATATAAAGCAAGGCACTAAGTATAAAAAACATATGTGGAATTAAGTGTGATTAAACCAGCATTTTACGCATTTGAATACAATCGGCAGCAATATCTTTGAGTTGCTCAGGATCCCAAGCAAAATGGGTGTAATCTATTTTTTGATAAAAGTTCACCGCTTCCGGTGCGGCATTTACATAAATCGTTTTAATACCTAGCGCTTGTGCATAAGCACATAATTGCTGGTCCAATAAACGCCCATAGCCTTTACCCTGCTGATCAGCAGCAATCGCAACCAATCGCACTGCCGCAGTACCATCGCCAAAATTGTCTAGTCTGGCCACACCCAGCGGCTTTCCATGATCCTGCAACAACAAGGGGTGATTATTAAGTAAATATTCATCGCCATGTTGATCATCATAGGGACGGCCTGCAAATAATACCGTGCGACGGATGTGATGATAAGCTTGCCAATCTTCTGGATTGGTAACGTTGGTAAGGGTTATTTTCATAGCATCCCACATGGAAGAGGTAGAATTATTTTGTTGCGCGGCTGCACCGCTGTCAAAGTTTCAAACACTAAATTCAATCTTCGCAAGCTCGATTTCGTTAAGCTTATTATCGAACACAGTCGATTTCATGCTTTGAATCGCTTCATTATGTGCTCATATCAGCTGACCTTAAAAGGCTAGCTGATATAAGTGGCGGAAGAGGTGGGATTCGAACCCACGGTGGGCTTGCACCCACGCCAGTTTTCAAGACTGGAGCAATCGACCACTCTGCCACCCTTCCGGCAAAATAGCTTATCTAAGCTTGCCCAAGGAGGTGAAGTAAAATTTTTACCAAATCGCAATTAAAAGATTTGACATAACCAAGCAAATTTGCACAGCTTGCACCATGTTAAACAGATATTCTAAATTTATAACAACCACCGCTCTGCCTCTGATTATGGCAGTTGCTTCTTTTATCGGCTTTGCGGGCCGTGCCGGGGCACAGGCGCAAAGGTATAATATCACAGATCTTAATATTCTATTCGGGACCAATGATTTGAGTTTTAATGCAATTAATAATCGCAACCAATTTGTCGGTTCCATTAATGGTAATAATGTCCGGGGGTAATTTATTGATCCAGCCCAAACCCAAATAATTGCCGTGCCGTATGCCAATGTATTTTCACAAACTTCAACAAGCATTAATGATTTTGGGGATGTTGCTGGGATATATACTGATTACTTATCTGGCCTGCCGCATCAAAGTGCTTATACTTATTCTACTGGCCAAGGCTACACCGCAATCACGCCCAACGATAATACTAAATATTTAACAAGTGCTACTATCAATAATCAAAAGCAAGTGGCTGGTCGCTATCAGGATACCACTTTAGCAACCACCACTACCAATGGCATTTTTATTTCACAAAACGGCCAGGCACCAGTTTTTGTTGCTGCCGGCAACACTGCCACTAATACCTTTACCGATTCAATAATTGTTCAAACCAGTAATAATAGCATCTCAGGTGTGATCAGCAGTAGCGGCGGCGATCAGCCCTTCGTCTACACTGCACCAGCCGGTTTTAATAATCCTTTAACATCTGCACAAAGAGCCCAGGTTAGTGGGCTTATTGATACTAATGATGTTGGCACTTCGCTTTTTACTGGAGTTAATGGCAACAGTCTATTTTACCAAAGTGGCACTTTAAATAGTGTTGGTCAACTTACTGGTTTTCAAACCACGCAAGCCCGGGACATTAACAACCACAATATTGCAGTTGGCACTGCTTCGCAAAGCAGCGCATTGACCAGTACTGCTTTTATAACTGCGCTTGGCGGCGGCGTTGTTACCGATCTCAATACCTTGATCGACGCCAATTCCGGTTACCAACTTACTGGGACGCGCTTTATTGATGATCTGGGCAACATTATTGCTACCGCCCAGGTTGGCAATAGGACCGATTTTGTACGTTTAACACCGCGCGTTAGCGGTACGGCCGTTGCTGGTGAACCCAGCTCCCTGGGTTTGTTGACCTTCAGTTTAGCACTTGCCGCTTGCCGTAAGCGCCGCAAGCCAAATTGCACACCTAATTAATTTCAATATAATTGGGCAGGTTAAGGCGGTCTACGGACCGCCTTTTTTTATGCCTTTTTAGTAATTTTTAAAATGGCTACTGCGCCTTTTACCAACAGTTTTTTATCATCCATCTAACCCCTTCGCGAAAAAACTTACCATGCCCCTGACCCGTACTCTTAAAACCAATTTCACGGCTGGCGAGGTTTCGCCGCGTTTGCTAGGCCGCGGCGATCTGCGTGCTTATGACAATGGCGCACTGCAGCTGGAAAATATTTTTATTTTCCCTACTGGCGGCATTACCCGCCGTGCCGGCCTGCGCTATATCGATACCGCGTTGGGCAATGGCCGTTTGGTGCCGTTTGAATTTAATACCGAGCAAAATTATTTATTGGTGGTCACCCATCAGCATATTGCCATCTATTTGGAAGATACCAAAATTGCCGATATCACCGCACCATGGACTTATGCACAACTGGCGCAGATTAGCTGGACGCAAAGTGCCGATACATTATTGCTGTGCCATCCAGATGTTGCACCACAGCGCTTAAACCGGCTGGCCAATGGCAGCTGGCAATTAACTGCCTGGGTTTTTGAGAGCCTGGGCAGTTTTTCTTACCAGCCCTATTACAAATTCGTCGATTCCGCGATTTCATTATCGCCCGCTGGCACCACTGGTTCGATTACCCTCACCGCTTCCGCCAATGTGTTTGTCGCTGGGCATGTTGGCACGCGCATTCGGTTATGGAATGGCGAGGTGCAAGTGACAACGGTCGCTTCACCCAGCGTTATTACTGCGGTGGTGACCAGCACTTTAACCGGCACTGGCCCCGCATTGGACTGGCGCGAGCAGGTATTCAGCCCCGTGCGTGGCTGGCCGGTTTGTGTGTGCTTTCACCAAAACCGCCTGGTGATTGGCGGCAGCCGCGATTTGCCCAACCGGTTGTGGATGTCTGAATCCAATAACCTGTTCAATTTCGACCAAGGCACAGGGTTAGATGACAATGCCATTGAATTCGGTATTTTATCGGACCAGGTCAATGCCATTCGCGCCGTGTTTTCCGGCCGAGATTTGCAAGTATTCACCAGCGGTGCGGAATATATGGTGAGCGGCACACCGCTAACCCCATCCAATATCCAAATTAACCGGCAAACGCGGATTGGCAGTTTAACCAACCGCTGGGTCGCGCCATTAGATGTGGATGGCGCAACGTTATTCCTAGCCCGCAACGGCCAAGAAGTGCGGGAATTTTTATATACTAATTTAGAACAAGCCTATACCGCCAATGATTTATCGCTGCTGTCATCGCATTTACTGGTCGAGCCGATTGAAATGGATTTTGATAAAGCGCGGCGCTTGTTATTTGTGGTGCGCGGTGATGGTACTTTTTGTACACTTACCTTATACCGCGCTGAAGAAGTGGTGGCTTGGACCCATCACAGTACCAATGGCACTGCACAATCGGTGTGCGTGGTGGGGGATGTGACCTATTTACTGGTGGCGCGGGATGGCAGTTATTTTGTCGAACGGTTTGATGATAATTTGCAATTGGATAATGCTTTAACTGGCACCAGCGTAACTGCCGCCGCCGTGTGGTCTGGCCTGACTTATCTTAATGGCAAAACGGTAACCATTGTCGCCGATGGCGCGGTGCGGCCCGATGCGGTGGTGACGGGCGGGCATATCACGCTCGACCCGCCCGCCCATAATGTGCAGATCGGCCTGCCCTATACCCATACCATTAAACCCCTGCCGCCCAATACAGCTGCGAGTGATGGCAGTGGCGCACGGGCGCGGTTGGTCGATCTGACTTTAAGATTGGTCAATACCGCTGCTTTGACGTTGGATGCGGGACTGGGCTTGCGGGATATCGCCTTGCGCCTGACCAGCGATGCAAATCCGCTGGATGCTGCGCTGCCGCAAATGACCGGCGATATCACCATTAAAGGCATCGGCTGGCAGCGTGATTTAAGCGTGCCGTTATGGGAAATTGCGCAAGCAACCCCGCTGCCTTTCACTTTATTATCGGTTGGAGCTGTTATAAGGCTGGAATAAGGCAAAATTGATGTGAAACTAATTTGACTTAAGATAGTTTTCCTTAAATAATGGCACAAAGGTTAAGAAATAAGAAAAGTTAGATAAAATTTTTCATAATCTTGCCACAAATGCATATTATTATAGATTACTAGGGAGCAGTGGATGAGCCAGGAAATTACTAGTCGTTTGGCAGATTTGCCATTTACAGATATCTATTTGCCGGTTTCACTGGTTTCCGACCAATGGTCGCAGGATCAATTGCCGTGGTTTCGGCCGCATGCGTCAACCGGCACCCGTGCCATTGAAAATCTATCCAATGAATTTATGCCAGATGCCATCCGCCTAGTTACCAATATTGCCGGTTACGAAAAACCGGAATTTACGACCTATTATGATGGGGTGCGTTACCGCGCGGCCTATATTCCCGATGTGCATGGCGCATGGTATGTACTGCGCAAGGGCGTATCAGAAATTTTTACGCTGGATGAATTGCGGATGCCAGGTCATTTATTAAAGCCATTAAAAGATTTGGGCCGCGGTTATGGTTTGGTGCTCATTGCGGGTTCGCCTGGTTCTGGTAAAACCACCATGGCCACCTCATTGCTGCGGGAATATTTGGATGTTTACGGTAATGTGGCAGTGACGATTGAAGACCCGCCGGAACTGCCATTGGCTGGTTCTTATGACAAAGGCGTGTGCTATCAAATGGAATTGAACAACGGCGATTGGGAAACTCCCATCAAAATGGCATTTCGCTATGCTGCGCGTTATATTTTAATTGGTGAAATCCGCGAGTCTGGTGCGGCGATGGAAGCCTTGCGTGCGGCTATTTCCGGTCATTTGGTGATTGCCACCATTCACGCCTCCCGGATTGAAGAAGCGCTGCAAGTGATGGCATCACTCGCCTCCCGCAAAGGCGGCATCAATGGCGATACCATGCTAGCCGATGGGTTGGCCGCGGTGATGCATTTGCGCTTGGATAAGTCTCTACAGGTAAAATCGCTATTTACCAGCAATTCGTTGGGTGATCCGGTGCGGTCTATTATTCGGGAAGGCCGTTACGGCCAGTTGACAACTTTAATTGATCAACAAAATGTTCAAGGTCTGCGCGGTCAAGGTGGCTTATTCGGCAAAATTGAAACGGCTACCAATCCATTGTTAGACGGCACCAGCAGCTCGACTGCTGCAGCGCCAACCCGCCGCTCGCGCAATAGCGAAGCAGCTTAATTGCTATCGCCCCAATCCTGATTGCGGCCTATACATAATGTATGGGCCAAGATCGTTTGTTGCATAGCATTAACCCCGCCACGGGCGAAACGCTGCAAATTTACCGCCCGCATAGTGGCCAGGACATTGAAATGCGCTTGGCGCAGGCGGATGCTGCTTTTCAGCATTGGCGGTTAACCAGTTTTGCTGAACGCGCCACGCTGATGCGCCAGGCTGCAGAAATAATGCAAAGCCGCAAACAGGCATTGGCCGAATTAATGGCCAATGAAATGGGCAAGGTTGTTAAAGATGGTGTTGCGGAAATTGAAAAATGCGCGGCTGCTTGTATTTATTATGCGGATAACGCTGAAAAATTTCTCAGCGATGAAATCATTCAAACGGATGCTTTGCGCAGCCTAATCAGTTATCAACCCATTGGCGCGGTGTTGGCGATTATGCCGTGGAATTTCCCGTTTTGGCAAGTGATCCGTTTTGCTGCACCCAATTTAATGGCGGGAAATGTTGGTTTGTTAAAACATGCCTCCAATATTTCCGGTTGTGCTTTGACCTTGGAAAAAATATTTGTGGATGCCGGTTTTCCGGTCGGTTGCTTTACAGCATTGCTGGTGCCGGGCAGCGAAACGGAAAAATTGGTTGAAGACCCGCGTATTAAAGCGGGGACCTTAACTGGCAGTACGCCCGCCGGCAAAGCAGTCGCAGCAAAGGCCGGCTCAGTGATTAAGAAAACGGTTTTGGAATTGGGCGGTAGTGATCCATATGTGGTGCTGGCCGATGCGGATGTTGGACAAGCCGCTAAATTATGCGCGGCCAGCCGTTTGTTGAATGCGGGGCAAAGCTGTGTAGCAGCCAAACGGTTTATCGTAGTGCCTGAAGTAATTGAAGAATTTACCGCCGCGTTTATTGAAGATTTCAAGGCCGTTAAATTTGGCGATCCGTTTGATGCTGCCAATCAGATTGGCTCGATGGCGCGGCATGATTTGCGGGATGCGCTGCATGAACAGGTGCAAAAAAGTATTGCCGGTGGTGCCAACCTCGTCTTGGGCGGTACAATACCGGATGGCCCAGGTGCTTATTACCCACCCACAGTGCTTACAAATGTGCAGCCTGGCATGGTGGCCTTTGATGAAGAATTGTTCGGGCCTGTGGCAGCAATTATTGCAGCGCGTGATGAAGCGCATGCGTTCGAACTGGCCAATGCCACTAATTTTGGTTTAGGTTCGGCGATTTTTTCAAAAGATATTGAACGTGCGGAAATGCTGGCCAAAACTCAGATGCAGGCCGGCCAAGTTTTCATTAATTCATATGTCAAATCCACGCCTGCCCTGCCGTTTGGCGGAATTAAAGAAAGCGGTTATGGCCGCGAATTGGGCTATTGGGGCATCCGTGAATTTGTAAATATTAAAGCGATTTCGATTAGTTAAGGATTATCTAAAACTTTAATCATAGTTTAATCAAATCCAGGTTAAATTAAGTTAATCGGGATTGCTGCTGAATGATCCCGTTGCGTAAGAAAACGTATACCCCAGCGAGGCCGGCCATGCAAATTGTCCTACGCGATAACAATGAAATCGATTTCCCGCTGGGCGGTGATGGTCGGTTAATCACTTTTGAATGTGTGGACCATGCCACGGGCGAAACGCAGTTGCTGTGCCGCGCTCAAGGGAGCAATACCGTGTTGGCCTGGGCCACCATAATTTGTAAAACGGTTTATGATGTGGAGCTGGAAGAACGCAGCGATCTTTACGATCCCAGCACCTGCCAATGCCGCAAATTTTTTGTCGCGCCCCTGGCCAAGCTGCAAAATGCTTACGGCAAATTACTAGAACAAGGCGTGGATGTCATGCGGATCGCAGAAAACGCTTTTGCCGAACGGCTGCATTTACATAGCTAATCAGTAAATTGATTGTTGTCATTTTCGACCACAGGTCGGAGATCCAAACTACTATATTAGCAAATAATTTTAGATCCCCGCGCTAAGCGCGAGGATGACAATACCTGTTATTCCACCAACGCGATTTTATCGTTTTCCAACGTCACTTCAATATCGCGCGGCTGGCCGGCATGTTCGCCGAACAAAATCAATTCTGCTAAAGGCTGCTTGATTTTTTCCTGAATTAAACGCTCGAGCGGGCGGGCACCCATGGCAACATCGTAGCCATGTTTGGCGAGCCATTCGCGGGCGGGATCGGCCAGCACCAGTTTCACCTTTTTTTCCGCCAGTTGCGCTTGCAGTTGTGCGATAAATTTATCGACTACTTTGGTCATCACCTCGGTTTTCAATGGGGCGAAGTTGATAATGGCATCCAGCCGGTTACGGAATTCCGGCGTGAAGAGTTTTTTGATACTTTCCGTATCGCCCGCCTCTTTGGTTTCCGGTTTGAAGCCGAGCGGCCCGCGGCCAAGCTCTTCGGCACCCGCATTGGTGGTCATGATGATGGTGAGTGAACGGCAATCAACCGTTTTGCCATGATGATCGGTCAGCTTGCCGTAATCCATAACCTGCAGCAGCAGGTTATAAATATCCGGATGCGCTTTTTCTATTTCATCGAGCAGTAATACCGCATGCGGATCCTGTTCAATTGCGGTGATCAGCACGCCGCCTTGCTCGTAACCCACATAGCCGGGGGGTGAGCCGATCAGGCGGGCGACGCTGTGCCGTTCCATATATTCAGACATATCGAAACGGTGCAGTTTTACGCCGAGTTCGCTGGCCAGTTGCTTGGCCAATTCGGTTTTGCCGACCCCCGTGGGCCCGGCAAACATATACGAGCCCATCGGTTTTTCCGGCTGGCGCAAACCGGCCCGCGCCATTTTCACACTATCGACCAGTTTGGTGACCGCATTCGGTTGGCCAAAGACTTTGGCATTCAGTTTATTTTCCAGATCGCGCAGTAAATCACGCTCATCCTGATGCACATTACGGGCGGGGATGCGGGCGATTTTAGCGACAATCCGCTCGATTTCATCCACATTAATTAGTTTTTTACGCGCGCTGGCATGCTTTAAATGCTGCGCGGCACCGGCTTCATCTAAGACATCAATTGCTTTATCGGGCAATTTGCGGTCGTGAATATAACGGGCGGAAAGATCCACCGCTGCCTGCACCGCTTCCGGTGTAAAACGCACTTTATGGTGTTTTTCGTAGCGTGATTTCAGACCTTTGATAATTTCTAACGCGACTTCCGGTGTTGGCTCGGCCAAATCCACCTTTTGGAAACGGCGCAGCAAAGCGCGGTCTTTTTCGAAATGCTGGCGAAATTCTTGGTAAGTGGTGGCCCCAATGCAGCGCAGCGTGCCGCGGGCCAAGGCTGGTTTTAATAGATTCGCGGCATCCATCGTCCCGCTGCTAGCAGCGCCTGCGCCAATAATCATATGAATTTCATCAATGAATAAAATCGCTTTGGGTTGTTCTTCCAAAGCGGTTAGCACCGCTTTAATCCGCTCTTCAAAATCCCCGCGGTAGCGCGTACCGGCAATTAGCACGCCAAGATCCAGTGAATAGACCACAGCATCGTGCAATAAGGCAGGCACTTTTTTGGCGATGATGGCTTGCGCCAAGCCTTCGGCCAAAGCGGTTTTACCAACCCCAGGCTCGCCCACCAAAATGGGATTATTTTTCACACGGCGGCATAAGATTTGCAGCATGCGGGACAGTTCATCATCCCGCCCGATCAGCGGATCTAATTTACCGGCCTGTGCGCGTTCATTCAAATTCACGCAATATAATTCCAACGCTTCTTGCGGGGATTTCGCCGCTTCCTCACCATCCACGCCGCGCGCACTGCCCTGCTTTTTGGTATCGCCCGCCGCTTTGGCCACGCCATGCGACATATAATTAGCCAGATCCAAGCGGCTGACCCCGTGTTGTTGCAGGAAATAAACGGCAAAGGCATCGCGTTCGCTGAACAACGCAATCAACACATTGGCACCAGTCACTTGCGCACGGCCAGCTGATTCAACTTGGATAACAGCGCGTTGCAGCACGCGTTGGAAACTGGTGGTGGGAATGGCTTCGTGACTGCGCGGATTGACCAAGGGGGCAAGCACAGAATTAATATGTTCCGCCAATTCTGCGTATAATGCATTCAAAACCACGCCGCAGGCCCGCAGGGCGGAAACCGCATCCGGATCTTCCAATAAGGCCAAAAGCAAATGTTCGAGCGTAACCAATTCGTGCTGTTGTTTACTGGCCAAGCGCACTGCCCGGTGCAGTGTCTGCTCTAACTGAGGGGACAAAATTACTGCGGATTGCGCCATTCGTTTATTCTCCTGCGCGGCTGTAACAATTATATGACAAAAATCGGATTCTGCCTATCCAATATCTGGCCGTTTCGTTTAATATGTGTATGCAAAAATTTGGCTGCAAGTGCGCAATTGGATACTGTGACTTAATCAATCAACTTGGCATGCTTCATGCATTATTCAGGTTATGCTCAACCAGCTAACCATGTTTCAACAGCTTGATGCCCGCATGCATTGGCTGACCGACCGGCAAACCGTGCTATCTAGCAACATCGCCAATGCGGATACGCCAGGCTTTGCGGCCAAAGATTTAAAACCATTGAATTTCAAACAACATCTGGGCGGTCAATTGGCCATGCAAACCGCAGCAACCGGCCATTTAGCTGGTTTTGTGCCTGCCAGCACTGCCAAGGCAGTGGCCGTTAAAGCGGAAAGCGCCACACCGGATGGCAATACCGTGTCATTGGAAGATGAACTGCAAAAATCATCCCAAACCAGCATGGATTACAATTTGGCCAGCCAGTTATACCAGAAAAACAAAAACATGCTGCGCATTGCCGTTGGCAGCAGCAAGTAGGATTTAGGAAGTAGCCGCCATGTCATCTGATTTCAGCCAAGCCATGCTCGTTGCCTCTTCAGGCATGAAAGCGCAAACCGCCCGCATGAAAACCGTGGCGCAAAATATCGCCAATGCCGAAACTACACCGACCGCGCCTGGCCAAGAGCCCTACCGCCGCGAGCTGAGCACCTTTCAAAGCTATGTAGATAAAGCCAATGGCGTGACCATGGTGAAAACCCCCAAAGTGAGTTACGACCGCAGCGATTTTGCACTACGTTATGATCCCCAACATCCGGCAGCCGATGCTAGCGGTTATGTGCAAATGCCGAATGTAAACCCCATTATTGAAACGGCCGATTTGCAATCCGCCAGTCATAGTTATGAAGCCGCGCTAAGCGCCTATGATATGAGCCGGACCATGCAAATGCGGACCGTGGATTTATTAAAAGGTTAACGTTTCGGTTAAAAAAATCGGTTACACTTGATTCTTTAAGGAGCGCGGCATGATTGGTGGGATTGGGAATGTGATTGGCAATGCTGCTAGCGCCTTAGGCAACACCGCAGGCGGCAGTTCTGACGGCGCAAGTTTTGCCAAATTTATGCAAGGCGGCTTAGATGATTTCATCAGCACCCAAAAACAATCCGAAGCCATGACCCAGCAAGCCGCCAACGGCAAAGCGAATACATTGGATGTAATTACCGCTGTGAATAACGCGGAAATGACGCTGACCACGATTGTCAATGTCCGCGACAAATTTGTGCAAGCGCTGCAGGAAATTATGCGGACGGCAGTTTAAGTTACATTGTCATTCTCTGCGTGCACGGCGTGAGGATGACAATGTGTTTCTGTTTTGATATAATCACCAAACCATGAATCAAGCTGAAGTTGTTGAGATTATCCGTGAAGGATTGCTGGTGCTGGTGGTGGTTTCGGCGCCTTGCTTGATTGTGGCATTAGTGGTCGGTGTGTTGATTTCATTGCTGCAAGCGGTGACCCAGTTGCAAGAAGCGACGCTGACTTTTGTACCCAAAATGCTAGCGGTGTTTTTAACTTTGGTAATTGTGATGCCGTTTATGATGACCAAAATGATTAATTACACCCAAGCATTATATAGCCGCTTTGCACAGATGTGATTTTCTAGAATTATCAATCAATATTTAAATTATAGATTGAATTGATCGACTGAATTTTATATAATTACTATATGGCTTTAAGCATTAAAGATGAATATACAGATCAATTAGCCCGTGAAGTCGCCAAGCTGGCGGGTGAAAGCATAACCAAGGCAATTACCGGCGCGTTGGAAATACGTCGTAGTATGTTACTCAAAGCGCAGGAACGCCGCCGTAAGAAACGGTATGAAGCAGTTCGTCAAATTCAGGCTGACCTTGCAGCAGCCCCTGTTTATGACCCACGTTCTATCCAAAAAATTATGGATGATATGTATGATGAATATGGTTTACCGAAATGATCATCGTAGACAGCTCGGCAATTATTGCTGTTCTTTTGGAAGAAAGTGATTGGCAATTTTTTATAAATCGTTTGGAAGCATACGAAAAAATTTACATGTCAGCCGGTAACTACGCAGAAGCTGGGCAAGTAATGGGTTCCCGCTTTCAAGCCATCGGTTTAACGCGGCTGGAAAAATTATTAGCCCAATTTAATGTCGAAATCATATCAGTGACGGCCGCACAGGCGCAAGCGACACATATTATCTATCAGCAATACGGCCGCGGGCGACATAAAGCACAGTTGAACTTTGGCGATTGTTTTGCCTATGCCTTGGCGGCACATAAAAAACTGCCACTGTTATGCAAAGGGGATGATTTTATCCATACGGATTTGCCGTTGCTGCATCCGGCGCAAACAGTTTAACGGATGACAATCGGCTCGAGGCTACTTTCTTCTTTGGTGATTGGCCGGTCGGTGCGCCAGCCACCACCTAAGGCTTTATATAATGCTACTTGCTGGGTGCTGATATCGGCATCGTTGTTCAACACTTCTAATTGTGCGCCATATAATTTTTGCTGCGCATCGGTGACTTCCAGATAACTGACCAAGCCTTTTTTGTAACGCTCCTGTGCCAGCTCTACCGCCAGCTCACCCGCATCGGCTGCACGGTTCAATTGCGGTTGGCGGTTTACGGCGGCGAAATAGCGCGACAGGTTATTTTCGATTTCTTCCAAGGCACTGAGCATGGTTTGCTGATAGCCGAGGAATGCTTGTTCGGCCTGCGCATCGGCTACGCGGATATCGCTACGAATGCGGCCGAAATCAATCACCGGTGCCAGTAACTGCCCAGCTAATGACCAGGCATTGCCGCCGCCATTAAATAAATTCCCACTTGAGTTATATGACGACCAGCCAAAGGCACTGCTGAGTGATATGCTGGGGAAATATTCGCGCGTGGCGATTTTTTGGCGAGCGGTGGCGGTGGCAAGTGTGCGTTCCGCAGCGCGGATATCCGGCCGTTCGGCAATCACGGCCGCCGGTGCCGCTGCGACCACATTTACTTTAGAAGTCGGCACTGGTTTCATGGCATCCAACTGTTTGAGCGCGCCAGGTGTTTGGCCCAGTAATACGGCCAGGCGGTTTTTGGCGGCGATAATATTGGCTTGGAGCGGCGGCAATTGCGCGGCCGTGCTTTGCCATAACCCTTCAGCGCGGGAGGTATCCAAGGCATTGACCAAACCAGCATCAAACTTCGCCTTGGTTAGATCATAACTGATTTGATACGCTTTAACCGTTTGTTCGGTCAGCGCATATTGATTTTGGAATTGGCGCAGCGCGATATAGTTGCGGGCCACTTCGCCCAGTAACGATAATAACGTGTTGCGCTCTTGTTCTTTGACGACTTGGGCGCTGGCTTGAGCGGCATCAATAGATGCGCCGATGTTAAAGATGTTTACTTCCCAACTGGCATCCAAACCCGCTTGATATAATGTGTTTGTGCGGCTGCCTGTTAAAAATGTGGCATTGTTATTACCAAGCAAGGAAGATTTGCTGCGCACCACACTGCCGGACGCATTAATTTGCGGCAATTGATCAGCCTCCACACCCAATAATTGCGCCCGTGCCTGCCTTACGCGGCTGCTGGCAATTTTTAAATCGAGGTTGTTGGCGATGCCCTGCTGCATCAGATCGGTCAGCACGGGATCATTAAAATTTTGCCACCAGTTTTGCTGAATCGCAGCATCGACCATATTGGGGCCGTTTTGCCATTGTGCAGGTGGCTGCAGGCCATCTTCCAGCCGGTACCATTTGCTGTCTTCGCAAGCGGTGAGGGTTAGGCACAGGGCAGTGGTGGCAAGAAGTAAGTAACGCATGGTGCTTCCAAAGGCTATTTCTGGTTAATCGGTTCAGGAATGATGAAAGGAATTTTAACAACCAAAGGTTGCAAATAAATTGCTACCCGCGTATTCGCGTAAAGCGGCAAATTTGCTAGGATAAATGGATATGAATGCGGCGTTTTATTCACAACTTTAAGTTGAACGACGGATAGATTCGGGTCAATCTCAATTTGCTGATTTTGATTATTGTTGGCAGTCAACACGCTATCACCGCAGCCGAAGTTTAAAATGCGTTCGCCTTTTTGCGGCTGTAAACAGCCCAGCAGATCTTCTGCCCGCGTCGAGACAAACCCCGCGTGCTGCGCATAACAATCCGCCGACCAACTATTGGACATTCATATTTGTTTAGCGCTAATATATTAAACTGTACAGTATAGAAATGCCGGAAACTCCAAATCAAATAGCTGCATCGCCCGCCAAAAAATTTGGCCGCCCGAAAGACTTGGGCAAACAGCAAGCCATTTTGGATGCAGCGCGCGCAGTGTTTTTAGCCCATGGTTTTACGCATGCGACGATGGATGATATTGCGCAAAAAGCCGGTGTTTCCAAGATTACGCTGTATAATCACTTTAAAGATAAAGACCGCCTATTCCAGGCGATGGTGACCCAGGGCTGTAATGCTTCGGGTGCGGAATGCATGGAGGGCCTAGCCAAGCATGGGGCCAAACGCGCGCTAACCCAAGTGGCGGAAAATTTCATGGCGATGATTTTAAGCGATGATGCCTTGGCCATGCACCGCGTGGTGGTGCCGGAAACGCAAACCAATCCTGCCTTGGGCCAATTGCTTTACGAAGCCGGTCCCAAGCGCATGAAAGAAGCGCTGGCCCAATTATTGAAAGCACTGGTGCAGCAGGGCGAATTGAAAATCGCCGATCCGCTGGTCGCCGCCTCCCAATTCCTATTTTTATGCAAAGGCGAATTGCACTTTGTGATGCATATTAACTTGCCCAAGCCTGATGACACGGAATTGAAAAAGCATATCCGCACCACGGTGGCAACCTTCCTACGCGCTTATGCGCCGCAAAGATGAATTGACAAGTGCGCATCCGCACCTATATAATAATATCAGATGGTTATTATCGAAAATATTACTGATTTGAAAACGCATTTGCACCAATATATCAATATGGTCAGCGCTGGCGAGGAACTATTACTGAAAAAAGGCAACATGCCATTCGCCAAAATTATTCCCTATGACCGTTTACAACAATCTTGGAAGCCTGGTCAGTTTATTGCCAATTTGCCAGATACAGTTGATGTCGATGCTGAAACCCAGCGCGAAATTGAAGAAATGTTTTACGGCGATGGAGATAGCGAGCCATTGATAGATTTAAAATAATGTCAGGCTATTTATTAGATACGAATGTGATCATTCGCTGGATTTTACCCAATGCCACTTTGCGGCGCACAATTAATCAAACAGTTTTGAATGTGCTCAAATCAACCGAAACCCGCAAATATGTATCATCTATTTCATTGGCAGAAATCGCAACTAAATCATCGATTGGTAAATTGCTTGCTGATTTACCAGCATTAGAAATTTATTTGGCACAAAGCCCAATTATCGAATTGCCTTTCAACCATCGTTATGCAACTGCCTTAGCTACCCTGTCATGGCATCATCGTGATCCGTTTGACCGCATGTTGATTGCGCAGGCGATGACTGAAAAATTAACGATCATTACCAGTGATGTAGCGTTTCAACAATATGATCTACCTGTCTTGATGTTGGAATAATCTAAGGCTTGACAGTTTGATACGGCTCAGCCACACGCAGGAATTTACCAGGCTTGTTTTCATATTTGCGGATAATCGCATCCAACGTGCCATCATGCATCATCTCTATTGTTGTAATATTAAACATTTGCTGCAAACGCGGTTCGCCTGGTTTCAGGCCAACCACATTACCAAAAACATTTAATGGCCGCTTTAATATGACTTGGCGCAATTTACCTGGATTGCTTTTTAAGAAGTTATCCGCGGTATCGGTATCAGTAAACACAATATCAGCTTTGCCATCTAAGATATTGGTGATGACTTGGCTAAATTGGCTCATCTGCGGTAGGGCAATAATTTGGGCTTTGGGAAAGTTTTTAGCGGGATAGAAATTGCTCATCTCGCCTTCTAAAGCAGAAACTTTAATGACGGGATCATCGACTTTTTCAATTTGGTTATCAAAGCGCGTATCGCCTGGCCGCACATAGGCGTTCAAAGTGCTGTAAAAAATCGGTTCAATAAACTCTATTTCTTTTGCACGTTTGGAATTAGCCCATAGATCCGAACAAAACATATCAAAACGATTGCTATTCAAACCGGCGACAATATCGCCCCACCCCACTTCTTCGGTCCATTCCACTTTTAAATCTAACCGCTTAGTTAATTCTTTAAGGTAATCCACAAAGATACCGGATTTGGCACCCGTGTTGGGATCAATCATCAAACTGCTACCCCACGGCGCATAGCCGCAACGCAAGATGCCGGTTTTTGTCACACGGTCATAAACCGATGTATTTCTATTCGCTGCGTGCGGTTGGCCGAATCCAAAAATTGACAGCAGTAAAATGGTTAGGCCCACGCTCAGCGGGACGGTCAAAATAAGGGCTGTGAAATTAGAATTCCGCATATATAAAGTGCTATCATTTCAAGTGGTTTAGGTCAATCAGGCTTGGCAAGAACCGGCGATTTCAATAAGCATAGGCATGCGCAAATTTTTAGGCGATACACTAGTGCTGGCTACCCATAATGCGGGCAAGAAGCTGGAGCTTGCGCCGTTCTTTATACCTTATGTGCAGAATTTATTAACTGCTGGGGAATTGGGGTTACCGGCGCCAGCGGAAACAGGTACAACTTTTCAGGAAAACGCGGCGATCAAAGCCCTGGCCACGGCGCGGGCCAGCGGCCAGCCAGCATTGGCGGATGATAGCGGATTGAGCATTGCTGCATTAAATGGTGCGCCCGGGGTCTACACCGCAGATTGGGCTGAAAAGCCTGACGGTGGCCGTGATTACACGCAGGCTTTTCAACGTATTGAAACAGAATTAGGTAATGCCGCCGATCGCCGCGCCGCATTTATCTGCACACTTGCGCTGGCCTGGCCAGATGGGCATGTGGAATATGCCGAAGGGTGCGTGGCAGGCACGATCTGTCCGCCCAGTGGCACCCATGGATTCGGCTACGACCCCATTTTTGTGCCGGAAGGCCATACCCACAGCTTTGGGGAGCTGGATCCGGCGGTTAAAGCACAATTTTCTCACCGCGCCCGTGCATGTGAAATCTTGCTGCAGCGATATTTTTAGCTATCATAGGGGAATATGAAGAATCTTTGGCTCGTTGCGGTTTCCCTATTGGGTTTATCAGCCTGTGCAGATATTGAACAAAATTTGCCGCGTGATGAGCCGGCCACTTTCTATTGGCACAATATGCGGATGACGGCGGACACCGTGCCGGATATTCAAAAATCGCAAGACTTTCTGGAACAAGATTTAAGTGCCTGCACTTTAGAAGTACGGGACCGCACCCGTTGGATTGATGCCAATGATCCGGTTTCCACCAAAGACGGCCATGTGGTGGATGAAAAAGGCACACCGCGTGAATACAGCGATCTGCCGAATGTGTATGAGCTCAGCCAATGCATGGAAAAACGCGGCTGGGTGAAACTGCAACATTACTATACCATTCCCTATTAGGGCGCGAAGGTTGCCAAATGTCGCGTATCGTTGGATTGGTTTTAGCGGGATTGTTGTTGGCGTTGCCGGTTTATGCGTCAGCAGCTGAAGATAAAAGCACGCCCGTAGAAACTACGAAAGACGAAGCCGCGCCGAAAGAAAAAGATGGCGTGGAAGCACCCAATAATGTGTTGCCACTGCCACGCTTTGCAAGTTTGCGTAGCAATAAAGTGTTTAGCCGCGCGGGCCCGGGCAAGCGTTATCCGATTGAATGGGAATATCATTTAAAAGGTGCACCGGTGGAAATTGTGGCCGAGTTTGATTATTGGCGGCGCATTAAAGATTGGCAGGGCAGCCTATCTTGGGTGCATAAATCCATGTTGATTGGCCGGCGCGGAGTTTATGTAACACATGATACCTTGCTGCGGCGCGGCGAAACCAGCGAGAGCGGCGGTATTGCCAAAGTTAAAAAAGGCGCGTTTGGCCAATTGGTGGCATGCCAAGCGCACGCTTGTGAAATTGATTTTAGTATCCGCCAAGGCTGGCTACCCCGTAGCGTGATTTGGGGCGTGTATGATAAAGAACTGATTAAATAGTAAGCAAACGACCTCATCCTGAATAGAATGCGATACGCGGCGATGCCGCTACTCAGGATGAGGCCATAAGAATTTTAACTTCAGTTTACTGATCTTTAAACACGGCTGCGCGTTTTTCCGTAAACGCGGCCATGCCTTCTTTTTGATCTTCCAGTGCAAAAGTGCTGTAAAATAAACGGCGTTCGAATTTCACACCGTCACACAGCGTATGATTGAAGGCTGCATTCACGGCTTCTTTGGCCAACATCACAGCCGGTGCCGAGAAAGTCGCAATTTTATTGGCCATTTCCAATGCCGCCGTTTGCAATTCTGCTAATGGCACCACTTTGGCCACCAAGCCTGCTACTTCCGCTTCATCTGCTTTCATCATGCGGCCGGTTAAAATCATTTCCATGGCTTTGGCTTTGCCAATGGCACGGGTTAAACGTTGGGTGCCGCCAGCGCCTGGGATGATCCCCAAGGAAATTTCGGGCTGGCCGAATTTGGCATTATCAGCGGCAATAATAATATCGCACATCATGGCCAATTCGCAGCCACCACCTAAAGCAAAACCAGAAACCGCAGCAATGGTCGGTTTGCGGAATTTAGTGAGGCGTTCCCAGGTTTTCGTGATAAAATCTGATTTGTAAGCGGAAGCAAAACTGTTCCCCGCCATTTCTTTAATATCCGCGCCGGCGGCAAATGCTTTTTCGCTGCCGGTGATCAGTACCACACGAACATCATCATTGGTTTCCGCACTTTCCAGCACTTCATTAAGTTCAGTGAGCAAACTGGTCGCCAGTGCATTCATGGCCGCCGGGCGGTTTAACTGCACCACCAATACTTTGTCTTTTTGCTCAACAATAATGTTCTCATAGGTCATTTCGAGATTCTCCTGTTGCCAAGATACTGCCAAGCCAAGCCTTAACAAGGCGTTAATACAGCTCATTATGTAAGTATTTCTTTAAGATGTGGCTTATGCTATGGCTAGGGCATGGCTTTAACGGAAACAGATATTGCAG